>DAOVAN010000025.1 GCA_030671005.1 Caldifarciminota bacterium | reverse complement strand
CATGGATTTCTTGATAATTATATATGTTGCTGTTGAGAAATCAAGGTTTAATATTATGCGGGTTCGATGAACGTTTTGTCCTTTGGGGTGATGGGCAAATCAGCTTTTGTCGATATTCGTCCTGCTTGAGTCTATGAGTGGATATTAATAAAGAGAGAGAAGGGGCTATAACCCCTTCTCTCTCTTCACTTAGGTTAACGATTTACGACTCACGAATAACCAGTTCGATTTTGGTTAATCGAATTTCAGGGTCGCTGATAGTTTCCAGTTGCTCAGATCGGTTAAGTCGCTGAAACCCATGAGATCGATCTGCAGGTTCTGTGTCACACCCCAGCCGATACCATAGAAGTAGTCTGTCTCAGATGTTTTCACGGTAGTAGTCTCTACTGAGCGTTCCGGCCTCGGGCCGGGGTCTTCTATGACCTCGGTTACTGTACCATCGCCATAGACGGTCACGGTACGCTCTGGTTCGTAATCGAGCAGTTCGGTGGTTGTGGTGTAGTCATCGTAGGTGATAGTATATTGGGCACCCAGTCGAAAGACGAGCGGTTTGGCAATGGCGAATTCCAAGCCGACCGGTATTGCGAGACGGTTGAGGCTGCCGTCTACGTGCGTCATCCAGGTTTCACTTTGCGTGACCGTACGTGTGTAATCCTCTGGTCCTGAAATGGTGTCACCGTTGTCATAGACCCTGATCGATACCGTGGTATCCCTGGCAGCTGTTGAGTCCGAGTACGAAGAAATGCCGAAAAGCAAGCCAATGCCGAAGTTCAGTCGATTAGAAATCGCAAAAAGATGCTTTGTGCCCAGTCCTACGCCCTTGCTGCTTCGGCCACCGTCGAAATAAGTGACGGTGTTGACCGTATCCCAAGTGAACGTATTGTAACTCAGTTCACGTGTCGTGTAGGCATAGTCCATGGCATCGTCGCCATAATTCAACGACTGGGTGAAGAAGTCAAGATAGAACCTCCCTTGCGAATTTTCGTTGTAGTCGTAGAAGGATGTTAGCCTTAGGCCGATTCTGTTTCCTGATAGCGGCTGCATTAGAGAATCGTAAACCGAAACGATTGTGTAGCTCGTGTCCGGTTGCATAGGGAAGTCGTATTCGGCTGAGTCGCCAAGGATGATGGTTTCGTTCTTTTCACTGAGGAGGTCGAATTCGAAACTCAGGCCGAATGAGACTTTAGCGCCATCGATCCATGTGCTCAGTATGAAATCATTATGACTGTACTTTGATATCTCGTCGCCGGCAAAAGATGCAGTGCTTTGATATTCCAGGGTATCTGCTACGAGATCTTCACTAATATAGAAATAGTCGAAGTTATTCAAGGGATCGGTGTAGGTGATTTTTGAATCGCCGTGCATGAAGCCAAGACCAAACCTGATGTTGTTGCGTTGTGTGGCCAGAGCAAGATACCAGTCGCTACTAGCAATTGATTCGTAAGCAGTTGCCTGTCTTGATTCCAGGGTGCGGTTGGTGAAGTTGCCGAGCGTATCAGGGTTGTTCCAGTTGACAACCGTCAATTCGCCAGCTCCATACATTGGGTTTCCATACGGGTCGGTCAACCCGGTGTTCAGCGCCTCTGTACTGGCACTCCGGTCATACATAGTACCTGGGTAGTAATTTCCGAGACCTGCAACACCACCGATGATTATGTATGGCTCACTGCCACCCGAGAAGAGTTCTTCGTCGCCGGTTACAAAGTTTGATAGACTCGTCCACAGACGCGCACCAGATATCTCGGGGATACGCGCTGGGTCAAACAACAGGTCATAATCGTCTTCAAACAGACCGGCGGTTGATTGGTATCTGAAGGACTCGGTGACCAATCCGAACGAGAGAGATGCAACAACCAGCAAAAACATTAGATGTTTCATGTATTACCTCCTTGTCATGCTTCACTTGGTGAGAACATTTTTGTTTATCCTTTTACCTCCTTTCTATCTGACACCAACATGCTGCGTGAATTGCTGCCGCAGAATTAGTGCAGACACGTATATGCACTGCCTGAATTATATATAGGACTGTATATTTGTCAAGAATATATTCCGGACTTGTCTTGACTACAGTTCAAATTGCTGTATTATGTGAGGAAAAAGGTCTTGAGTAATGATTAAACTCTGTGATGTCCAATACTCCATTGGTGAGCGTACGCTGTTGTCTGGCGTCAGCGCGAGCCTTAACCTTAAGGACCGATTTGGCCTTGTGGGTGCGAACGGAAGTGGCAAAACAACGATGCTCCGTATAATCAAAGGCGAGATAACGCCAACCGATGGTCATGTTGAGCGGCGCAAGGATGTGGAAATTGGATATCTCCCCCAGGAAGAGGTTGTTTTGTACGGGAACACACTAATTGAAGAGGTCTTGCGCGACTATAACGTGTGCTTGAGTGAACTAGCGCAGATCAGAGGGCAGATCAGTGCCGATCCACATTCTAAAGAGTTGTTGAAAACATATGAACGTGCTGAGGATGCATTTCAGGCACTCGGCGGGTATGGATATGAGGCTGAGGCATACCGGGTGATCGCGGGGCTGGGCTTTACGAATGAAGAATATCACAGACAGGTAGGCGAGTTCTCTAGTGGATGGCAGATGCGCATAGTGCTGGCTCGAATATTGCTGAACAAACCTGATTTGTTGTTACTGGATGAACCAACAAATCATTTGGATATCGAATCGATCCAATGGCTGGAGGAATACCTTCAAGCGTTCAAGGGTGCAATGGTGGTTGTTTCACATGATCGTTATTTCCTGGATAAAATATTACAGAACCCGAATGGTAATTCGGGGATTTGGGAAATTGACTTCGGTACTTTCCGCACCTACCGAGCGGACTATACTGAGTATCTCCAACAATCAGAGACGAGAAAAGAACGGTTATTACATCGCGCTAAAGTGCAGGAAAAGAGAATCAAGGAGATAAAAGAATTCATTGTCCGCAACCGCGCCAACAAATCAAAGGCGCGATTGGTAAAGAGTCGTGAGAAATACCTTGCCCGCATGGAGCGGGTTCAGGTCGAGAGAGAGCGGCGCAGGATAAGGCTTGATTTTCCCGTTGCCGAGGTTCACAGCAGAAGACTGGTTGAGTTGAGCGACGTGAGCAAAAGCTATAACGGGAGGCCAGTATTGAAACACATCAATCTAACAATAGAGAAAGGTGACAATGTGGCCTTGATCGGTAAGAACGGCGCGGGGAAGTCCACACTGAGCCGAATCATCTGTGGATTTGAGAAGCCCTCTGAAGGCGTGCGCAGATCGAGTGAGCGATTGCAGGTAGGAATGTTCTCCCATGAGCTTGTTCTCAAACTAGACCCCGGCATGACAGTCATCGATGAAGCTTTGAAGGACGCATCGCCTGATGTGAGTCAAAGGATACGGAACTACCTCGGGTTATTTCTATTTTCCGGTGACGATGTCCTCAAGCGAGTGGGCGTTTTGAGTGGCGGTGAAAAGACAAGACTTGTGATCCTGAAAGCTATGCTCACGCCATCGAATTTACTCGTTCTTGATGAACCCACATATCATTTGGATAAAGATTCAACCGACGCAATAAAGCAAGCGGTCAGCTCGTACCGAGGAACCGTAGTCCTGGTGACTCATGACCGCGACCTTATCGAGTCTTTTGCCAGCCGGATAATCGAACTGCAGGGCGGTCATGTGCGTGACTACCCCGGTGGTATATCATACTACATGTGGAAGAAAAGTGGGCAGGGCACTAAACATGCGAAGAAAAAACGAAGCAGACAAGAATCGAGGCTCGAGAAGCTGCAACGGGCTATTTTACAGAAAGAAGAAAGACGTCAGAAATTGCGCGCGAGTTTTACCCGTGGAGGAGTGGTTAGTGATTCAAGGAAGTCAAGGCGGCTGTTTGAAGAGTATCAACGGTTGACGCGCGAGATAGAAGAACTAGAAGGACAGGTGGCCTCGGAGGCTAACGGTGTACATAATCAGTAAATATCCAAAGAAGAGCCCCTGGTCGGTGGGTACAAAGGCGGCTAACCTTTTTCGTTTAGCGAGAAGTTTCAGAATTCCAGAATTTGCAGTCATTTCCACACAGGCATACCGGAAATACCTTGTAGACAAAATGATACCGGCGGCGCTCAAGAGAGAACTAGAAGGGATACTCCGGCTTTTTCTAAAAAAGGGGAGAGTCGCGATCCGGTCATCAGGCACGGCCGAAGATCTGCCTGGCATCTCATTTGCCGGAATGTATTCGACCACATTAAATATCACGAATATTGATGATGGCATCGGGGCAATTGTAAAAGCCTGGGAGTCTGCAGAATCACCACGGGTCAAAGCCTACCGTGAACAGATGGGTACGAGTAGCGGCGACATGGCGGTAATCGTTCAGCATCAACTGGATCCGGAAGTGAGCGGCGTCATGGTAACCCAGAGTCCTTTCTCGATCAGTGAAGTGCTGATTGAATGCTGTGAGGGTTTGGGCGACAGGTTGGTTTCCGGTGAGATCACGCCCAGCCGTTATCGCGTAAGAAGCAATAAAGTCATAGAAGAGAAGGGAAAGAATATCCTTTCTGAAGAGCAGTTATTCACACTCGTGCGAACAGGCAAGAAGATCGAGGGGTTTTTCAAGTCACCCCAGGATATCGAATGGGCTATTCAGAAAGAACAGGTTTTTATACTACAATCACGGCCGGTGTTCGTACACGCAACCGCGCCTCGCAAGAGAGGCATGATATGGTGTAACGCCAATGTGAGAGAGACAATACCGGATCCGATATCTCCGATGACATGGTCGATGTTCGACACGGTGTTTTTCCCGGGGATCATGATTGATGTCTTTGGCTTTCCGGTCAGTGAAGTGCAGTATCGGAAATTCCGTCCGGTTGAGATGCTTTCCGGCCGGTTGTATTGGAATGTGAACAACACGATTGCGTACGGCAGAGCGATTGGACCGATACTTGAGTTCGTACAAGGTGATCGGGCAATTGATCCCCAGATGGCCACCGCGTTTGAATCGGTTGATATCAAGAACTTACCCAGGATTCTGCCATCTTTGAAGATGTTCTTCTTCAGTATTACAGCGCTCACGCGCATGACGTATTACTTGTTACTCGGGTTTTTCAGATATGGCTGGATGAGCCGGAAAATTGCAAGAGCGAATGACGAACTCGAGATGCTGTGCGGTGATTTCGTGCCGTCTGAGGATTTGACTGCTGCCACGGAGAAAATCAAGGATTGCATGAGGTTCGTTCTCAGCAAATTCGCACGCCGGTATTTTGGCGGCATCTTTTTAGGCGGTTTCTATCTTACATTGTTGGGTAGTTTGCTCGGTGTGAGGATGGGCAAGAAGGGCGAAGCCCTGGCGCGTAAAACCATAATTGGTATTATTGATAAAACCGGGGAAATGGCGATAAGCATAAACCGGCTGGCGACTCTGGCCCAAAGGAAATTGAAAGTCGTGAACATGATGAATCTCAAAAAACTGTACAAAAAGGATGAGGAGTTCCACTCTCGGATGGATAAATTCATGAGCGATTTTGGGCACCGGGGTCCGGGTGAATTTGATGTGGCGAGTCTCAATTGGCGTGAAGATCATACTATGCTGTACAGAATCATTACTGCCGCTAGGGATAGTGATGAGTATTCGATCGATCGTAAGAGAGTAGTCAAAACTATGCTGGAATCCGCAAAGCCATACGAACGGTTTGTGCTCAAGGTCTTCATGCCGCGTCTCGAAGCCCACATCCCGCTGAGGGAAAATGGAAAACATTTCTATTTGAAATCCACGGCAAAGATGAAAGATCAGTTGTCAGTAATCGCACAACAGTTGGTTCGGCAGGGATACATGAAGCATGGACGTGACATCTATTTTTTGGCCTTGAGGGATATTCAGAAAATATCAAAAGGGAAACTCAAAAGGATCGATGTCAAGAAGACGATCAACAGAAGGAAAAGACAGTGGAATGAGTACCGGCGTGCCGAGGTGCCTGATATCATCTACGAAAGTGGTGAACGCATTACAACATCTGTTAAGGCTTCCAAGATTCTCTCTGGTGAGCCGCTCAGTGCCGGCAAAATCAAGGCACGGGCCCGCATAATACGTGATTTCTCTGAAGTTCAAAAGCTCAAGCAGGGCGAAATACTGGTGACCCATCATGCGGACCCAGGATGGACGCCACTCTTCACTGTTGCATCAGGTTTGATCATCGAGGTAGGTGGGGTAATCTGTCATGCCGCAATGGTCGCGCGCGAACTGGGAATACCCGCAATATCAGTTACTGGCGCTACTTCATTGATACGGAATGGTTCGATTGTTGAGCTGGATGCCGATGAGGGAAGGGTGATCCTGCTCTAGGCGGTTCAAAGAGCTTCTTTGGCGATGTCCTTGTTTTCCTCAAAGAATTTCTGGGCGGCGGCCTGTTGTGCTTTCTTCTTTGAATCACCCGAGCCGCGGCTTACTTTCTTTTTGTTCACATAAAGGTCAACGTGGAAGACTTTACGATGAGGTGGTCCGTGTGATTTCGCCACACGGTAGTTGATGCTGTATTGCTGCTTCATGGCCCAACTGTTGAGCAGCGATTTGTAGTCACGCAATCCGGAGATGTCTTTCTTCAGCACATGGGTTTCGACAAATTCGCGTGTACTCTGGAGTCCCTGGTCAAGATATATCGCTCCAATCAACGCTTCGAGACAACCCGCGATATTGGAAGGACGCTCACGACCGCCAGTAAGTGCTTCGCCTTTATCCATCAGTAGGAATTTGCCGATTTCTAGATCCTTACCAACCCGATATAAGGTATCCTGATTAGTATACTTGATCTTTATTGCATTCAAATCACCTTCGGTCAGCTTGGGGTATTTCTTGTACAAGTACTCTCTGGTGACCAATTCCAGGACCGCGTCACCGAGAAATTCCAGTGTTTCATTCGATTTTGTAGTTCTCTTTGCCTCTGCGCGCTGATAAGACGAGTGGGTGAACGCCCTGCGGAGCAACCCCTTCTTCTTGAACTTTGTACCTAATTGCTTCTCAATGATTTTATAGCTGAGCAATGGCATCGATTTCAACCAGTACACCCTTGGGCAGGGCATTGACGAATACAGTGGTACGGGCAGGCGGCTCGGAGAGGAAATACTGTGCATAGGTTTTGTTCATCGGTACGAAATCCTCGGGTTTTGTCAGATAGACCGTAGTCTTTACGACTGATGTAAGTTGCGTGCCCGAGGCCTCGATGACCGCTTTGAGGTTCTCTAATACCTGAATCGTTTGCGCCGCAACATCACCTTCGATAACGTCGCCGGTGCTCGGGTTCATGGCGATCTGTCCTGCGGTGAAGACAAATTGATCAGTTTTCACTGCTTGCGAATACGTGGCAATTGCTCCGGGTGCCTTATCGGTTTTGACGACTCTCTTCATGTTCTACTCCTTTCTTATGACACCGTCCTGGATCAAATATCTTTCTGTGCCGACATAGAATTCTCCAGATTCCGTATGCGGCATTTTGTGTCCATAAATGAACCAACCATCGAGGCTTAGTCGCTCGATGATGTTGAGTGCGGCAAGCTTATCCGTGAAGCCGCCGAATTTGATGCGATAAAGATCTGCTGAATCGACGAACACCGGTATGCCGTCTTTACGTAGCTCGTCATGTGACAAAAGAGCATTTGCTCGGTTCGAGAAGGCGCCGAGTTGCAGATACCAGAGTGAATCAGCCATTGCGACTATTGGTGCTGCGGCTTTCAGACGCGTTCGATATTTCTCTAACGGCAAGGCAGCTAAGGGTTGAAGGTTCATCAGGTATGTGTTGTTGTGGCTGTCGAAACCAATCTGATGGCTCTGACTGGCGAGTGGCAGAACCTGGATGATGTTGTGGTTGTTTTCCAGCCAATCATGGGGGCGAAGGACCATGGTATCCAGATTGACAATTGCATCCCTACTCCACAGCAGAGAACCTCTATGATCGTACGCGGCGGGGAATGTTTGGAAATCAATGAGTTTCCCATTCCGGTTCACCAGGAAAATGCCTCGGTCAGAAAAGAGTAGGAAGCCAGCTGAGTGTGTCGTAAAAGAATTTGTTCTAACCAGCAAACTGATTCTGTCTTTTCGTTTCATTCGCATATCATAGGTTACTATGTTATTTTTCACATCGAGACTGAAAAAGGTTCTGCTTGATTCATCATACTCCAGAGAAAGTATGCGGTCGACACTTGTCTTTCTGACTAAGCGTCCTGATTTTAGATCGAGTATTCGTATTGTGCTCTTTGTACCGGCATCGGTCATTAGGTAAATATGATTCATGGTAGAGGCAGGGACGAACGTTTGATTCTTAACAACGGGTCTATGGTCGCCTTGCTCGATACCAATACCCCGTTTGAATGCGAGGTTTGCTCGATCAAGAATAATGATTTCGTCAGTTGCGATCAGCAGGATTTCTCGGTTCTTGAGTAGTAGGTAGTTGAATCTCATGGGCAGTGGGGTTTTGTCAATGAGCACTGATTCCGACGGGTCGATCTTGTATAGATAGTGATCGGTGGAAACATACAGGAAATCGTCGGCTACGTAGTCGATGATCGCTTCCCCAAAGTCGATTTCTGACATGAAAGTATGTTCGATGTCCACGGTGTAGAGGTATGAACCTGTGACTACCGACTTGCAGAAGATCAGCACAATGAGATTAAATGCGAGCACGACTAATTTTAAATCAAATGACCAGAAAATCAAGAGTTTGGTTCATTGATTGTGGCTTTCTTTCTTCAAAACGGCTGGGTTCATGTAGCCCGCATGCGGTAAGTTCAGTATTGACTTCGCAGGAATAATTAATAGAATTAGAATCAAGGAGGCACGATGAAGAAGTTAATATTCCTGGGTATTGTTGTTCTTTTTATCGCATGCCCGCCTACGGCAAAGAACTCAGCACTAATATACATCCAGCAAGGCGATTATGATGCAGCCAAGGAGCAGATTTTGGCCGGGCTCGAACAAGCACCTAATGATTACGAATACTATGTTCTGTTGACGAAGGTAGAGATAGGGTTGGCGAATTGGCTTGCTGCATCTGATGCATTCATGCGCGGCGTTGCTGTTGATTCGGCAAAGACTGTGAATTGGTTGCTCAATGATAAGCAAAATGTCGCGGTATACTGGCAAGCATTGTATAATGCGGCGATTACTTTAATGGCGGAGAAAAAATACGAGGATGCATTGACGAATCTCTTCTACTGCGAGGTTTTTGATCCCAGCAATGTGAGCGAGTACATACTCGAAGGTGGTATCTACAGTGAGTTGGGTGAAAAAGAGAAGGCTAATGCCGCATACGCCAAGGCCCTGGATATTGACCCGGAGAATCCTGAGGCATATTTTCTTGTTGGGAAGGCTGTCTTCGAAAAAGGATTGTATGATTCTTCACTAGTCAATTTCAATGATGCAGAGAAGTACTTCGTGAAGAAATATGATCGTATAGCACGCGTCATTTTTCAGAACCTGCCAGAGGTTGACAAAGACCTAGCTCAAGAGATTGTAATTCTGTGGAGTAAGAATGAGAAAGAGGAGTTGGATGAATTGGTAAAGGTGAGGTTGGGTTTTGATGGTGGACTCGCTGCACAGCGAAGGACCATTGAACAGTTCTACAAGACAACCGACGGCTTAGCCCGCGTTTATTATTACAAGGGTATGGCACTCTATAACCTCAAAGATGATACGCTTGCTTTGCAGAATCTGCTGAGGGGTATTGAACTGAACCCGGACGATGTTGATGCGTTATACTATGCAGGCGAAATAACTCTGAAGTATAAGAACTATGAAGAATCGATCAATTACTTCAGAAAAATAACAGAGATACAAGAAGATGACACATATGCATGGTTCTATCTGGGTGTCAACTACTCACAAAAGAAGGAATATCAGAAAGCGGTTGATATCTATGAGAATAAAGTTCTTGCTTTGGATCCGGAAAATCTCGATGCCATGACCAACCTTGCCTATGTTTACCGCGAGATGGGTAATAACAAGAAGGCACTGGAATGGTTAACAAAGGCCGAGAAGCTGCAAAAGGAGCAATGATGAATATAAGATCAACTGAGAGACTCTTAACCATTTTCATCATCGTGGCTGTGGTGGTCCTCCTAGTGGTCGTTGGTTATCCAATCCACAAGGAATCCTTGCCTTCCGACGTTAGGTTCGGTGTCGATAAGTCCTATAATACCCTGCCATTCTACGTGGCAGAGCTGGATACGACCAGAAATTACTTTGCCCTGGAAAAGATCGAAGCGGAACTCGTCGAGGTTGTGGGAGACCCAATCGAGGGTATTATGAACGGCGAGTACGACGTTGCAGTTGTCCCGTGGTACTGGCTTATCATATCGCCGAGTATGAACGGTGACACCTTGAAGGCATTCAGTTCACTAGAAATCAAGTCCGGCAGATCATTGGATGCGTTCATTGTGCCCCCGGATTCGAGGATCACGAGGCTCAGGGATTTGAGTGGTAAGCGACTCGGATACCTCGCACGTGAGGAATACTTTGTTAACCTAATAATGACGAAGATGACTGAGGATATCAATCTGAAAAACGTCAATTATGTGCCCTTGCAGCTCGACGAGATTGCCGGAGCCTTTGATGAGGATAAGGTTGATGTTCTTTTTCTGCTCGACCCATATCGTGCCTACATGCTCTACCTCGGTAACACAGCACTGGCTGAGGGGTTAGCGTCTACTTACATTATACCAAACATAGCGTATGGTGCAGTAGTCATGCGCAAGAATTTTGTGGATTCCGAAAACAAATTGGCGGCGATACGAGTCAAGAACGCGGTCGAGGCAGCGCTGAGTTATCTTGCCCGGAATCCTGAAATAGCCAAGCGCTATGTGCTGAAGATCAATGGCTATCCTGAAGAGGGCGACCTGACCATGAACATGAGGACTCCAGAGTTTGAGCGACTCGCTGAGATTGGTGTGAAGGGCATTGAAAACTTCCAAACAGATCTGGTCAGAAGAGGCATCGGTACTTGCGGCATAAAACCAACTGAATTTCTTTTCCAGAAGACTGACTTTGCAAGATAGCCCGGTCGTGCTAGACGGGGAGCTAGCGGTGCCCTGAAGCCCGATGCAAATCTGGATGACCCGAAATCCGCTTATGCGGGGTTGAACACTTCATTTGAGCCCGGACTTTTAGGGGCAACAGCCAGGAATTGAGGTGCGTTGAGGATCGGGTCTTGCGATAGTACCGTCTATGAACCCCGTCAGGTCCGGAAGGAAGCAGCGGTAAGTAGAAAGGGCTAGTCACAAGGGTTCCTGATCTGAGTTCTTCGCCTTGCTGTTCCTAAATGTGCTGTGCGAAGGAAGTTGCACGACCGGATTTGACCTAATTTCTAAAGGAACATATTTCACATCCCAGGGTCGAACTATGAGGAGAAATTATTGAATCACCTAAATACAAATCCTAAATTCGAAATCCGAAATACTAAACAAATTCTAATTTTCAAATATTCAAAATTCGAATAGGTTATATGTACTATAGCGGTAGGAAAATTGAAATAGATGATTTGCAGAAATCACAAATGTATTGGTCATTGGAATTTGAGGTTTTGAGATTGTTCCCCCTTCGGGGATTCTCGCAAATACAGTCAAATCGAAGATTTGAGTATTTGCGGAATAGGGTTTCGTGCTTAGAATTTCGTGTTTGCCGAGCGGAGCGAGGCTTATTGTGAATCATCGTGTTATTTCACTTAAATATCGTCCTCAAGACTTTGATGATTTGACCGGGCAGAGTCACGTGGTGCTTTCCTTGAAGGGCGCAATAAAGAGCGGCAAGATCGGGCATGCCTTTCTTTTTGCCGGGCCCCGTGGTGTTGGCAAGACAACTACCGCACGAATCTTCGCCAAGAGCCTCAATTGCATTGAGGGTCCGACGATCCATCCCTGCCAAAAGTGCCAGGCTTGTCGGGAAATCGCCTTGAGTCGTAGCATTGATGTCGTGGAGATAGATGGTGCGTCGAACCGGGGTATTGATGAGATAAGGAACCTGCGTGAGGCTGTTGGCTATGCACCGTTACACAGTCAACATAAGGTTTACATCATTGACGAAGTACATATGTTGACACCCGAGGCATTCAACGCTTTGCTGAAGACTCTTGAAGAACCACCACCATCGGTAATCTTTATTTTTGCTACTACTAACCCCGTGAAGATACCGCAGACAATACTATCCCGGTGTGAGCGATTTGTCTTCAAACGGCTGTCCGTCGCAGAAATCAGTACACGGCTGAAATCGATCGCGGCAAAAGAGAACTTGGAAATAACAAGCAAGGCGTTGCATTATATCGCGGTTAGGGCCGACGGTAGCGTACGGGATGGCGAGAGTCTTCTCGAACAGCTCTCATCATTTGTTGAGGGTAAGATCACTGAAGAAGATGTCTTCAAGTTGATCGGGTTTCTGGGCAGTGAATTCTATGCTGGTCTCATTCAACACATATTACAGAAAGGATATGCTGATGTATTGCGGGTTTTGAATAAGGGTATTGAAAATGGTGCGGATCCACTGGAGATTTACCGGGGTCTAGTCGATTACCTGAGGGCAGCGCTTCTCGTGTCTAGTCAATTACCCGAAGAATTCCTTGACTTGAGTGCAGATGAGGTTGGAAAGATCCGGTCGATGGAGCTGAGTCGAGAAAAGGTAATGGGCATGCTCGAGGTTCTTTTAGGCTCTGAGGATTTGATCAAGAGATCTATGAATGCGCGGGTTGCGATCGAGCTTCTGCTCTGCCAACTTATAAGGAGCATTGATAAAGTGCCGGTACAGAAAAACGAGGGTTGTCGCGGTGATATCAAGGAAGAGATGCTCAAAATTCTACAGATGCAGAGTCCGAAATTGGCCGCGATAGTGCATAATTCATCAATAAAGAAAGAGGGGAAAACGATCGCTATCGCCGCGGAAAATGATTTTGCTCAGAAACAACTACTGCACAGCAAGGGGATGCTCGAGATTATTCTTAAGAAGCTATTGCGGGAGGATTGTACCCTGCGCGTGAACATTGCTGATGAGGTGAAGAAAGAGAACAACCTTGAGGATACGATCAGGGTGCTATTCGATGGAGAAGAGGTGAGATGAAGGATTTCCTGAAGCAAGCACAGAAGTTGCAATCGCAATTAGTGGAACAACTGCGCGCCATGAGGGTTGAAGGTAGCGCTGGTGGGGGAATGGTCATGCTCGAAATGGACGGTGAACACAACGTTCATTCCGTAAAGATTGAGCCTCAGGTTCTCGATGAGAAAGATGTCTCGATGCTCGAGGACCTTATTATGGCTGCGTTTAACGACGCGCACAAAAAAATCCTAGAGAAAACCCAGGAAAGCCTCAAGTCAATTACCGGACTGCCGCTTCCTTTTTGATTTAGACTACTCGTAACAGATCCGGCTACTCAGGTTACGCCGTAAAATCCTGTTTGTAAAACTGTCTATTCTATCAGTAATACTTTGCCAGTCAGCGCCTCATCGCCTAAATTCACCCGGTAGAAATAAGTGCCCGGTGCGAGTCTTCGGTTCTTTTCATCACGGAAGTTCCACTCAAATTCATGTTCGCCTGGTGGAAGTGTGCTGTGGACCAGTCTCTTCACTCTTTGCCCAAGTACATTGTAGAGATCTATACTTACCTGCATAGTTTTTCGTAGGGTGGTTGATAGGCTCAGATGACCCGTGGCAGGATTAGGAAAGGCGCTGATTCTGCCGAGGACACTGGTAGGTTTCTCGTATTCTTCGATGCCGGTTGTGATGTCAAGAAAGCCTAGGATTTCTTCGATAAGGTTATCCTTCGTGCTCGGGAACGTTCCATCAACCAGCCCGCCCAGTTCAAAAGATGAACCGATCGTTTTGTAAGTGCCCTCATCATATGCTACGGTACGATCGTATCCGCCATTAGTAAACAATGAAAATGCTGGTGACACGGGAAGGATGCGATCCATGTACTTGTTCTCCCCCGCGTAGGTAAAGGACATGCCTTGGGTGAACGTACCGGTGATCCCGTCGATGTTACCAGACATTGTACCACCATCATCTGCTTCGTCTATGCCAAAGGAGCTCCGGTAGATGGCGCCGGCAGGGTCGTAGCACCATGCATCTGCTCCTTCCATGTAGCATTTGCCTCCTGCTTGGAGGTAGCTAACGAGCTCGTTTGCCTGCGTTGCATTGATCTGGGCATTATTTGGATAGACCCCGAGGCATATGAACATACATTCATATTGGTCGAAATCCGGATAGGTTGCAGAGTGGTGATAGTCAATACCAACGCTGTCCAGGTACGCGGTGAGAGGTGCACTCGTTATTGGAGTTAAATCAGGTTCCCAGATGCCGATCGGAATTTGCTCGATTATTGCGAATTGATGATAGCCCGATGGTGGTGAGTATGCGGTGTTATGATAGACTGATGCGTCGACAGCTTTGATACGATAGGCAATGGTGTCGTCGATTGCGACCGTGCCACTGAAACTGGCGCCATACTCGCTTCCACCCGTATGTTGCATCGGTATCGGTGATTGGGACGCACCGTTTATTTGAAACTCAAGAATGACCGAGTCGATACCGGATAAGTCTGTGACCACGGCCGATACATAAGCGGGCCAGGCATTGAGCGTCTGATTTCCTAATGGAGTATGCGCGATCTGGGGTGGTGTGATATCTTGACCGATGAGGAATGAATATTCTTGGGCCGGCACATGCATTGGCGAGGTATGTTGTACACCGTCATTATTCTGCATCGATAAATAGTAGTGTACTGTGTCACCCGAGGATTGGGGTGGGATGTAGCCGGCAAAGACACCTGGTGTGTCTATTACAGGTGCCAAGGGTGAGCTATTGTATACGCCACTGTTAATCTTGTAGTACACACGAGTCGAGTCGAGAATCAGGCTGCTGGAGGTAGTTATCCGCGTGCGTACGCGGTAAGCATTCACCGTGTCTTCGGTGTCAGTGAGTGGATAGTGCTGTGCGTGGATGTATTCTGTGCCGGGTATCTGCATCGTGATACAGTGTATCGCGCCGCCCGATCCAGACATTGCTGCACAGTTGATGCCGACGATGTCGTGATCGGGTAATGCCTGTTCATATATCGACATTGCGAT
>DAOVAN010000115.1 GCA_030671005.1 Caldifarciminota bacterium | reverse complement strand
GCGGGCTTCGTTACCCTTGCCGTAATACGATCTGTATCAGTTTAGCCCGTTTATATGCTCTGTCAAGTATGCCCTTTAGCGTGCCCGTAATACATCCAATGAGATTTCTGAGAAGTGCGAGAGAGTGAAGAATACTCTTTCCGAACCCAGCGAACATTTATCTTGACATT
Organism: Caldifarciminota bacterium; assembly: GCA_030671005.1. Lineage (GTDB taxonomy): Bacteria > Hydrothermota > Tepidihabitantia > SM23-42 > SM23-42 > SM23-42. Next base: position 5,052 of record DAOVAN010000115.1, on the reverse strand, counting down.
TATATAATAATGAATATGATAAAATTAATATGCTCTTGCTTTTGTTAGTTTGGGCAAATGGCATCCATGGCACCGTAATTGGTGAGAGTTCAAATCTCACGGTAGCACTACAAACCAGCACGTCTTTCGAATCTTTCCAAACGGAGAACAGTCTAACCGCACCGGCCCCGCCGACAAACGTGATGGGTCGGGATAGACCAAATGATGCGGGTGGAAGGGTTATCATATCCTGGACAAAATCGGTCGATGATGGACAGGGAACGAATTCTGTCCAGGAATATGTCATTTTGCGGTCGGCCGCGGTAGATGGTGAGTTTGAAGAGATCGGAACCGCACGCAAGGGAGCCACAGAATATGTTGATATAAATACCAGAGATGGTGTTGAGTACTACTACTCGGTGAAGGCAGCTGCTGGCGTGTTGCTTTCTGATGGTGCATTTGGCGAGGCAACCACTTCAGCGGCTCAGTGGTTTCATACGGGAAGGGCGAATATGCTCGTCGCTGTGTTGGTTCTTTCATTTCTTATTCTGTGGTTCATTCGGAAGGCAAAGAAGGGTGAAGCGTTATATATTCGCCCAATCGCTGGATTGGAGGCGGTCGATGATGCAGTAGGTAGGGCAACAGAAATGGGCCGCCCGATTATGTATATCCCCGGCATCATGGATATGGACAATATTCAAACGATTGCGGGAATTATTATTCTGAGCCGAGTTGCGCGTAAGGCGGCCGAATACGAATGCTCAATATTGGTCCCGACTTCGAAGTCGATCGTCATGAGCGCTGCTCAAGAGACGGTTAAAGAGGCATATATCGATGCCGGAAGACCTGATATGTACGACGCGAACAACATTCGCTATCTGACCGATGATCAGTTTGGCTACGCGGCTGGCGTTGACGGTATAATGCTACGAGAAAAACCTGGAGCAATCTTTTTCATGGGGTGCTTCTATGCCGAGTCACTCATTCTTGCCGAAACCGGCCATTCGGTGGGTGCTATTCAAATAGCTGGCACTGCTCAGCCTTCTCAGTTACCATTTTTTGTGACGGCGTGCGATTACACACTTATTGGAGAAGAGCTCTTTGCGGCAAGCGCATACCTTTCAAAGCAACCGCTTCTGTTGGGCAGTCTAAAGGGCCAGGATTGGGGTAAAGGATTGATTATCATTATATTAATCATTGGAATCACTCTAGTCAGTCTTGGGTTTGATCAAATCGTTAGTCTGTTTACTGTCAGGTAACTCATATGAGAAGACAAGGTCCCCTCATCATTACTTTCATTACTGGTGCCGTGATAATACTCCAGTACTTTATTCCACACAGACCATTTTCCGACTTACAGCAGCTGTTTAACTCCTGGTTTTTGGTCATTGCCGTCTTTGCTTTGATTTTGGGCATCGGCAATCTGAGCAAGATCCACATCGGGCGCGTGGTCCGGCGCAGAGAACACTGGCCATACAGCATTGTTCTGATTGTGGGTTTTGTCATTATGTTTAGCGCGGGAGTAATCTGGGGTATCCAGCGTGGTACACCATTCTATTACATATTTTGGAATATTCATATTCCCATGGGATCGACGATGTTTGCACTGCTTGCATTTTTTGTAGCGTCAGCGTCGTATCGAGCATTCAGAGCACGGACGCCTGAGGCAACCGTGCTCCTGGTTTCAGCGATCATTGTTATGTTGAGCCGAGTGCCACTCGGCAACTTTATATGGAAAGATTTGCCCCTGGTAGGTGATTGGATTATGGCTTATCCAAACATGGCGGGTCAAAGGGCAATCTGGATGGGAATCGCATTGGGTGTTGTTTCAACATCGCTGCGGATAATACTGGGTATTGAAAGGACCTATCTTTCGGGAAGATGAGTATAGTAGAGCGTTTCGAGACAATAGACCGCAGGATAATCTTCTTCCTTATATTTCTGGCCGTGATCGTCCCCTTGCTTTTTCCGATCGGTCTGAAAATCGAAGTCAGTGAACCGGTACGTATGTTCTACAATACGATCGAGGAACTCGAGGCCGGTTCTTTTGTGCTCATTTCGGCTGAATACGACCCTTCAACAATGCCCGAAGTATATCCCATGAATGAGGCATTGGTGAAACACTGCTTTGCCAAGGATTTAAAGATTGTCAGTATTGGTCTCTGGCCGCAGGGGGTGTCCCTCAATCAGACAGCAATGGAACAGGCAGCTGGACAATACGGAAAGGAATATGGGGCAGACTTCATCAATCTGGGGTACAAGGCAGGTGGGATAGTTGTCATTTCTGCCATGGGTGAAGACATCCCCACTACCTTTCCTCAGGATTATGCTTTGCGACCCATAGAGCAATATGGAATAATGGAGGGAATTGAGAATTTCGATAATATCGACTTAATTGTTAGTCTGTCAGCCGGTGACCCCGGAGTCAGAGAATGGGTGATGATTGCTCAGGGGCGCTACAGAAAAGATGTAATAGGAGGTGTTACAGCAGTGAGCGCGCCGGCGTTCTATCCATTCTTAGATGCGGGACAGCTGAAGGGTTTGATCGGCGGGATGAAAGGTGCCGCCGAATATGAGACTTTGCTGGGGCAAATTGGTACTGCCTCGGCCGGAATGGATGCTCAGTCAGTCGCTCATGGCATGATCATATTCTTTATCATATTCGCGAATTTCTTCTATTTTCTGGGAAAGAGGAGGAAGCGTTGACGACCGACATAGGTACCTGGATTGCTGCTCTGCTCACCCTCTGTATCTTCAGCTTTCTCTACAGAGATAATCCGTTCTACAAATTTGCTGAACATCTGTTCGTTGGAATCTCGGCTGCTTATTGGGTATGCTACTATATTTATAATATCCTTATTCCAAATCTCTATAACCCACTTTTTATTCAGGGCCAACTGCTTTTCATCATTCCACTTATCTTGGGTGTTATGATGCTTATGAGGTTATTCCCACAACCTGCATGGATGTCCAGATTCCCGCTTGCCTTCATTGTCGGTACATATGCGGGTTACAATTTCATTACCTACCTGCAAACCTATGCAATCGATCAGGTGAGGGCGACCATGGTTCGGGTCGTAGATGTTTCAGCCTGGCAGGAATTCTTCGCGCATCCCGGCGTGGTATCTTTCTTCAATGCAATTGCTATACCGGTTGTCGTGGTCGGTGTCATCACCGGCCTCATATATTTCTTCTTCTCACGCGAACATAAAGGTGTTTTTGGTGGGTTGGCAAGGACCGGTGTCTGGTTTCTGATGATCGCCTTTGGTGCATCATTCGGCTACACGGTCATGGCTCGTATATCGCTGTTGATCGGTCGTTTATATTTCTTGCTACACGATTGGCTACAACTCATTTGAAAATGACCTTTGAGATAAACCTGCAAGACTTCAACCTTACTGATGTGTTACAGTTCGTGCTGAATACAAAAAAAACCGGTGTCGTTCATGTTGAAGGTGAAACAAAGGGTGAGATATATTTTGCCGACGGACTCGTGGTACATGCGGCGAACGGAACGTGTGAAGGCGTCGGAGCATTGTTTAATATATCATTCACATCATCCGGCAAAGCGAGTTTCGAACCGCATGTCGAAGCTCTGGAGCAGACGATTTCTGAAGATACCGGCAAGCTGGTCGAGACTATCGAAAAACGACACATCGAGTTTCAGACAATAAAAATTAATCTGCCACCCCTGACGTCAGTGTGGGCCAAGACCACAAAAGAGCCAGAGTCGGCCGTAGCCATACGTAGGACGGACTGGCAGGTTCTCGCTATGATCGACGGTAAAAGAAAGTTGGCTGACGTGATCACCGAATCAAAACTCGGTGGTTACGAAGCGATGAAGACGGTTGTGTGGTTGAAAGAGAAGGGATTGATTTTTGAGCCGGAGCAAGCAGCACGTTTAGGCTCCCGGGTGGTCGGGTACCTGAATGCCTTCTTTGCCGATTTCAGTAAGAACGGTTTGATTTGGTTCAAGCGGTGGGTTGTGAGTAAAGAAGAGAACACCGAAATCGCCAATGCGATCAGCATTGATGAAGAGATAATGGAAACAAAGGTGGTGTTTGAACTGACTTCGGAGCAGATTGATTACTTCATTAGAAGCTTCGAGGAAATTGCGAAAACAGAAGGTCCAAAGATTTACGGGAAGTTACTTTTTCGAAAGAAATTTGAGGACTTCCAGTCGAAGCTGGGGGAACAGGAATAGGCCGTGGATATTTTAGATAGAATTCCGGGAATCATTGGCTATGCTGCGGTAAAGGCTGAGGATGGTTCGGTTGAAGAAGTGAAGGGGTCTTCATCGACCGCCCTTGCAGACTTAACAGCGTATTTCTCTTCTGCGGGAGACGCGATCAGAAGCAATTTAGAGATGGGGGAACTCGGCTATGTCTCGGTCATTTATGGCAATAATCGACTCGTGATCATACCTCATGAGGATAAATTTGTTGGTCTCGAGATCGAGAGGGAGAAGGATCCCCAGGAATTCATCCAACAACTGAAAGAGCCGGTTCCCGAGGAAAAGCCACCGGTCGAAGTGCCACGGGGCTTGCGTTCGAAGGTGCATCAGATAAACTTGCTGATAGAGGAATTTGGCGGCGCGGTCGATGAGGAACACTGGCTCGATTTGTTGAACCAGAGCTTGAGTGTCTTGGGGAGAGATATCGCGCCCTTCATTGGTGTCGTAGAGGGCAAACTTGCGTTCAAGGACAGCCCACCATCTGAGAGAGAAGACGATTTCACTCAAGCGTTACGCTATGTCGTCGATTTTTTGGTTAAGAAGGCAGTTGAGGAAATGGGTTCGTCGCAGGCGCGCGCGAAAGTCCAGGTCGTAATCGAAAAGATGAGGTGAGAGTGGACCTCGATACACTGAACAGTGCAGTAGCTAAAGGTTTACCCATGCCCTTTGCCGCAGAGAAATCCGGTGCTACACTTGTTTCCAATGAGGCGGCTGTCTATAAGGAGCAGATTGTCCAGATGGCAACGGTAATTTTTGAGACAATAAGTGCGCTAGGAGAGGTGAAGATCGAACAGGTAGAGATAATCGGAGGCAAGAAAGGCGTTATCATGGATTTGGAT
>DAOVAN010000040.1 GCA_030671005.1 Caldifarciminota bacterium | reverse complement strand
ATGGCACATATCTCTATGCAGTGCGTGGCAATGAACCTTACATCTCGGTCATTGATATAGATTCGGGCCTGGTGATAGATTCGATCCATGCAACGTATTCATCACCGAACGTAAGGCCTTTCGGTCTTGTATACCTCAGACGCGGTGGTACACAATTATGGAGTTCTGATGGTAATTATGGGTCGAACTATGTCAACGCCTGGAATTTTAGTTCTGGTACATGGTTTGACCAGTGGGAAGCGACACCCGCTTCGTATCCCTGCGGGCTCGCTCATGATTCGGTCACGGAACGTCTATGGGTATCATGTTATGACCGGGATTCGATATACGTATACGATGTGAGTCAAACCGGACTACTGGCGCACAGCACGAAGGAATTGGAATTGTATCACATAGAGGTGCAACCAAATCCCTTCCGAAATCAAACCGATATCAGATACCAGATAACAGATACGCGGGAACAAATTGTGCTGAAGATATATGACATTACCGGGCGTAAGGTCAAGGATTTTGAGGGACGGATATCTGTTATCGGTCATCAGTTATCAGTGGTATGGGATGGTCGTGACGACCAGAACAGGATGTTAGGGAGTGGTGTATATTTTCTGAAGAGTAATCAGGGCAATGATGCGGTAAAAATAGTCAAATTGGAATAGGCTCTTGGGGTGGAGTTTTAAAGAATAGACATGCCGGAGGTACGATGAAAAAAATGGCTTTCGCAATAACTCTTTTTGTTCTTATACTGAGTGTCATGGGTATCATTCCGATCACCCGGGTAATTGTCACACGCTTTGACGTAATGACGTTGTTGCAGGGGCTATTATGTTTGGTTGGTGTTGTATCCTTCACCCTATTCATTCTTAAGAAAAACCTGTATGCATTGCTCAACGTCTTGTGGTTTTTGCCACAGGTTGCTGTTCTGGCCAAGCGGTATGTCGACCCTGTATATGATGCGTATGTTGAGCGTAGTCTTTACGATCTCACAATTGTTATCAATAGTATCATCGTATTGTCAGTGGAGAAGGGCGCTGATGTGTATCTCAGAATAGGCTTCAACGTCATTGGCATAGTTGGTTTGATTTTGAGTATTTTAGTCTTGGGATACATATGTCGACGTCCTTTGCAGGTCGTCGAGAAGCGTGAGCCCCACCCCAGGCAAATAGAACACAAATAACGAAAAACCTGCTCCATCATTGTTTGAACCAAAAGCAAAAAACTGCTGTCTAATATATAGATAAAGGGTGAAGAAGGAGGTTGAAAGAGTGAAAAGGTTGCCAGTTGCACTTTTCCTTTCGCTTTTCTTGATGAGTGTGTGCAAAAGCGAAGGCACGGGTGAGGAGAAAAGGAGTGTTGCGATGAATAATGACTCAACATTAAAGAAGGCAACGTTCGCGGGTGGTTGCTTCTGGTGTATGGAGCCACCTTTTGAGAATTTGGATGGTGTTGTAGACGTTGTCCCGGGATACACGGGGGGCCACAAAGAAGATCCCACGTATGATGAGGTGTCGAGCGGCACTACGGGGCATGTCGAAGCAGTGCAAATAACATACGATCCTACGAAAGTCAATTATCAAAAATTGCTCGCTGTTTTTTGGACACAGATTGACCCGACCGATCAGAGCGGGCAGTTCGTCGACCGTGGTTCTCAATACGAGACGGCGATTCTCTATCATGATGACGAGCAGAGGAGATTGGCCGAGGAGTCAAAAGCCGAGCTGGTAGAGTCGGGACGATACGAGAAACCGATCGTCACTGAGATCCGAGAATTTACGAAATTCTATGAAGCCGAAGATCACCATCACGATTTTTACAAGAAGAGTCCAGCCCGATACAAGAGTTACAAGTTCTATTCGGGTAGGGAGGAATTCCTGAAGCAGATCTGGGGTGACGACAAGGATAATGAGCCCGTAGAAAACGAACAGTCATATGAAAAGCCGTCTGAAAAGGAGATACGCGGGAACCTGACATCCATGCAATACGATGTGACACAGCAGTGTGGCACAGAGCCACCGTTCCAAAACGAATATTGGAATAATAAACGGGAAGGCATTTATGTCGACGTTGTTTCTGGTGAGCCACTCTTCAGTTCCAGAGACAAGTTCGATTCAGGTACGGGTTGGCCCAGTTTCTTTAAGCCCATTGATAAGGACAATGTTGTCGAAAAAGCCGATTCGAGCCATGGCATGGTTCGTACCGAGGTGCGAAGCAAATCCGGAGATTCACATCTTGGACACCTGTTCGAGGATGGACCTGACCCGAGTGGTCTTCGGTACTGTATAAATTCAGCATCCCTGCGCTTCATTCCGAAGGAGGACCTCGACAAAGAGGGGTACAGCGAATACAAGAATCTTTTTAACGACTGATTTCTAACCTAGAAGACGCAAAAAAAAGGGACGGCAAAGCCGTCACTTTTTTTGCTGTTGCAATCATTTGACTATTGACTATACTACAACAATGAACATATTCCTGAATCGTAAAAGAGAAAAGGGATAATCCGTATGTGCAATCATTCGATTTTTCTAGAAGGACATATTCTATGACACAAAGAAACATTGAGCGAAATGACCTTGTCGCAACCGTCGTAAAAGCTCTGAAACCATTAGACTATATTCATGCCGTGTGGGAAGGCGGTGCGGCAAGCTTTGATAGAGTAGATGAATGGTCTGACGTAGACCTGTATGTCGTGTGTGATGACGAGGGCGTGGAAGATACCTTCGCGGTAATGAAGCAGGCTATTAGTTCGATGAGTGACATAGCTCTCGAGTTCCGTTTACCAGAGCCAACATGGCACGGACACTCACAGGTGTTCTGGCGGCTCGCAGATGCCAGCCCATTTTTGTTCATGGATATCGCAGTGATGAAGAAGTCGAGCAAGGATAAGTTCCTGCAGTACCGGCTACACGGCAAACCGTTCATTCATTTTGATAAGATCGGGGTCGTGAAGGATGACCCGATAGAACCAGAGGGTTATTTCCAGCAGATAAAAGCACGATTGGAAATGCTGAAAACGAATTTTAGATTATTCCAGGTACTGGTGCTCAAGGAATTGAATCGCGGTAATGATATTGAGGCGTTGAGTTACTACGTGAGCTACATCTTTCGTCCTTTGGTTGAGGTTCTAAGGATGAAACATAGTCCCTGGCACTATAGGTTTTTTACCACTTATGTCTATTATGAAATGCCTGCAGAAATAGTGACGCGTCTCCAACACTTATACTTCATACCCGACGCCGTAGCGCTCAGGACGTGCCGTGAGGAGGCAGAAACCTGGTTTTGGGAAATCGTTGCCAGTATTGATTTTGGCGAGTTGAAACAGAAGCTCGCTCAGTCTAAGAAATGATCGTTGCGTCTGATATTGAATTGCGTAATATATGAGCAGCATATCGTATAAAGAGGAGGGTATTATATGAGGGCACGAAAAGAGTTTATCATTCTGTGTTGCGTGGTATGCATGACCGCCGCGTTTGCACAGCGCTATGCAATTGTTGTTAGTGATACAACATATAGCATACCGGGTTGGGGTGAAGTCGTCGACTCGTTGGTCGTCCGGCATAACGGTCAAGTATTTACCTGGCAGGACTCGGTCCGACAGGTGCAAAATGCGCTGACTGCATATATGCCTGATTATATCGCGTTTGTGGCCCGGAGTTTTTATGAACTGAAAGTACAGTTTGTACACAGCGTCTGGGATATGACCCGCAACCTGGATGCCGATCCTTATGGTGATGCCATTTGGGGTATTGTTAGCGGCCACGACTATCCCGATGCAATGAGGATCGTGCAGAATCAGACACTCCAGGTGAAGACCGTGCTCGGCGGTACAAATTGCACTTGGGACAGCTGGTTTTATCAGGGTATTTCTACATTCGAAGCGCAGTATAACAGGATAAGGTTTAAGTTACCTGACACATCACTAATTATTGACACAATATGTCCGCCCCGTTGTCCGGATGATCGATGCACTCTCCTGGTCAATTACCTCAATGATGGTATGAATGATACGATACTGGGATATAGTGTACAAGGTCCGGTTGATTTCTTTATGACCAGCGGGCATGGCAATGTCGATGTGTGGCAGCTACATTATCCCACGCCTGACCTGGAAGGGTATTTTAGATCAGACGCCGGCCAGGTTTATGGAGACCCGCGGGTCGGAACGAATCGCAACATAAATTCATCGAATCCAAAAGTATATAATGCCATGGGCAACTGCCTCGTGGGTAATCCCAACAATCCTAATTACATGCCTTTTGCCTGGCTGCACTCGGGGGGTGCAATCGCCATGACCGGCTATATGCCCTCAACCGCGTACGGTTATATGCTCTGGGGATTGGGCGGTCTCTTTCAGATGTCACAGGACCGGTATACATATGCGGAAACGTTTTTCATCAATAATCAGGAGTTGTTGTTTGACCGATTAAACAATACCCCGGGGACTGATCCGAATGGCTTGGATTATGACCGCGATGCCTGTTGCTACTATGGTGACCCGGCCGCGGATATACGAATGTTTGCATGGCGTGATCCGTGGTGGGATCAGGGTCTGGATGTAGTTCCAGGGGCGGAATTCGATACCATCACATTCTGGATTGAAGCCAATTATGATAGTGTTGACCCCGGGTTCAGCGGGACATCAGGAAGACGGCATCCGTTTTCATTTTTCCCTTATCGCTACGATAGTACCGTTGTCTTAGATGGTAACTGCTATGGTACAGTGATCACGGACAACTTCGTATTGATGTATTGCTGGCAGCAAGGTGATCAGCGGTTGGCAAGCGGTGAAACGCGGCATGTCAGGTTCATCGGCCGCAGGACGACCGGGGTTGATGAACAGGAAATGATACATGTATCGAGCGTTAGTAGATTCTCGGTTACGCCAACTCTATCAAGAGATGCGATAAGAATAGAATTCGATCTCTTGTTTCCGGAAAGAGTCATTGTGACGGTATATGATGCCGCCGGGAGATTGGTTAAACAACTCGTCAGCGGTCATTATGCGGAGGGTACGCACAGTTTGGTGTGGAGTGGCAAGTCAGAACGTATTCCGGCAGGAGTCTATTTTGTGAGACTCCAAACGGGAGGGTCTTCGCGTTCCGAAAAAGTGATCCTGACCGTGCATTGAAGACATTGTTCTTTTACGATCGTCAGTTAGTTCATCGGAATTTTAATGAAGATGGTCTCAGAGAGGAGGTAACTCGAAGTATGTGATCGTCACTTGTGTGGCTGTATTGTTGGTGTTTGCTGCAGGCCTCCAGAAGGAGGTCATGGATACGTATTCGGGTAAGAGTGCTACAGTAGAAAAATGGTTCGGTATCCGTTAAGTTTGATCGATATAATATGTTAGAGCACAAGCTGGTATTGTCACCTTCCTGTATATGAAGAAGAAGAAAGCACGTCGCTGGTTTCTGACACCATGTGGCTTGGATTGTTATGATTGCTCGATCCGCCTTAGAACTAAAGAGGAATTAAACTATTGGGCACGACAAAGTGTAGATCTAGACAAGGTGAGATGTGACGGTTGTCGCTCTGACCGCAAAAAACACCACTGGTCCCCAAATTGCAAAATTCTACAGTGCTGTGTGTACGAACGAGAACTCGAGTTCTGCGCCGAGTGTTTTGATTTTCCCTGCAAGGATATCGAGGACTGGGCAAGGGAATACGAACACCATGCAGAGGCAGTCCGAAGACTTACGGAGATGAAGAAAACTGGTATTGAGGAGTGGCTCAAGGAACGTGGGATTTGTTAGTTGAAGAAAGGGGGTGTCAATGACGTTCAAAAATCTAAAAATCAGCGTCGTAAAAGTTGAGGGTCCCTGCAGTCGCATGAAAGAGGGCGTGACCTTCTTTGTTAGAAACGCCTGCTTAGAAATCCCGCCGGGAGAGAAGGTTTGTGTATTTGCACTGGGCAGTATACTACAACCGATCTCGGGCGCGATAATTAGGAATAAGCCGAATGAGGGCATGTTGGACATCCTCCAAGAGTGGCAATGTCCTGATCCTTTGGCAAAGGTGATTTTCCGTATCGAAGAAGAGACCCCCTGAGTTTAGAACCTGTTTCATGGAGTGTGGGCGGAATCTTGACAGTAGTTGATTATCGCATAAAGTAAGTTGTGGTCAAGAAGATTGATGATCATTATATAGACCCACTATAACATTTGAACGGAGGCCTTTGATGAAGACTATAGATTTGCGCAGCGACACAGTTACCTTGCCGAGCGATGAGATGCGTGAAGCCATGCGCAGTGTGGATTTGGGTGACGATGTTTTTGGCGAAGACCCCACCGTCAATGAGTTGCAGGAAATGGCTGCTGAGTTGATGGGCAGGGAGGCATCACTTCTGGTCAGCAGTGGAACCATGGGAAATTTGGTGTGTGTATTGACGCATTGCAGTCGCGGCGAGGAAGTCATCCTGGGAGATAAATCACATATTTTTCTTAATGAATGCGGTAGCATGTCGACGGTGGGCGGGGTTCACCCGCATACCATAGCGAATCAACCTGATGGAACGATGCGACTGGAAGATATCGAGGCGGCCATAAGGGGTGATAATGAGCACTGGCCCCGCACGCGGCTCATCTGCTTGGAGAATACACACAACCGGTGCTTTGGCGCGCCATTGACCCCGGACTATATGGCGTCGGTGGCCAAATTGACGCACGAACGGGGGTTCAAGGTGCATCTTGATGGTGCCCGGATCTTCAATGCAGTGGTTGCTTTGGGTGTGGACGTTAAGGAGCTGACGCGTCATGCTGATTCACTATCTTTTTGTATGTCAAAAGGTCTATCGGCTCCTGTGGGTTCTGTAGTATGCGGCACGCGGGAGTTCATTGCAGAAGCACGCCGAAACCGGAAGGTCCTGGGTGGTGGCATGCGGCAGGCAGGAATCATTGCAGCGCCGGGTATTGTAGCATTAGGCAAAATGGTGGCCCGGCTCGCCGAGGATCATGAGAACGCCCGTCGCCTAGCCGAGGGTATCGCAGAAATCCCGGGGTTGTCAATTGATGTATCAATGGTCAAGACGAATATCATATACTTTGACGTCGATAGTGATAAAATGAGCATGGAACAAATTAGAACGGGTCTTGAGAGAAATGGCATCAAGGTATTGCCGACCGGACCGGCACGGTTTCGTATGGTTACCCATTACGGTATTCAGGCTAATGATGTCGATAGGACAATTGCCGCGCTCAAGGAAATCATGCATCAGGAGGAATAAATGCTTAGTGTCGTTTTGCTTTATCTGGGTTCCATTAGCATAACACTTTGGGGTATTGCCCATATTATTCCCACTAAGTCCATAGTCCGGGGGTTTGGTGAAATCTCCCTAGATAACCGGCGGATAATAACTATGGATTGGATCGCGGAGGGACTCACGCTGTGCTTCATAGGTCTGTTGGTATTCTTTGTTACTTTGCTTGCCGGACCAGCGAGTTGCGCATCGATAATTGTGTACTGGGCATGTATCATAATACTAGTGATTCTGGCCGTGCTGTCTTTCTTCACTGGAGCAAGAACGTCAATAATACCCATGAAAATATGTCCCTTTGTGAAGCTAGGTGTTGCCTTGCTATTGTTCCTTGGGATTGTTTTATAAGCATCATGGATTTGTAGAAGGAGTTTTATTATGTGTGGAAGATTCGTTAGAAAGAGCACCATCACGGTAATAGAGGATGAGTTTGACATCTATGAAGTCCAGTGGGCATCTGAACCCAGCTACAATATTGCGCCCAGCCAGGATGTTGCTTGCGTAATTGGAAACGGTGGAAACCGCCTGGTGAAATTTCGCTGGGGACTGGTTCCGTTCTGGGCTAAAGACCCGTCGATCGGGTATAAGATGATCAATGCCCGCGCTGAAACACTTGCCCAGAAAAGAAGCTTTGCGCGGTCGTTCAAGAAGCAACGCTGTCTGGTAGTCGCTGATGGTTTCTATGAATGGCGTAAACTTGATGAAGGCAAGAGAAAGGTTCCGATGTATGTTCACTTGCGTGAGGAGCGGCCTTTTGGGTTGGCCGGGCTTTATGAAAACTGGAAGGCAAAGGACGGGACAATTCTTCAGACATGCACCATCATCACCACGCGGCCTAACGAACTGATGATGCCGATACACAACCGCATGCCGGCAATCATCGCTTCGGGTGAGCGAAACATCTGGTTAGACAAAGATGTCCAGGACCCTGATATACTGATGCCGCTTCTCACACCATACGACTCGAGAGAGATGGGAGCATATGTGGTATCGAGAAATGTGAATTCACCGACCTATAACGAGCCTGATTGTATAAAGCCGGCGAGCAATGAGGAACAACAGAACCTGGGTTTCAAATAGCTTGGGCGGCTGGTAGATAGTCACAATTCGTAGCGTTTTCAATAATTTCCCATAAAACCGTGTTCTTACCTGTGAGGTGAAACATTATCCTCTTTTGGCACGTATTACTAATATAAGCGTGGTAATTCTATTTTGGAATTTGGGGGAGCCTTGGGTGTCTAGTTGAACAAAGATGCCTGGGGTGAATGTAAGTTTTAATGAGAGGAGTAAAAATGAAAAGGACGTTCTTGATGGTCTGTTTCTGGGCGGCGATGTTGTTGCCGGTATTGACCCATACACAGGAAACAGCAAAGAAGAGAATAGAAGGTATTGATGATCTTCCGCGCTACACATATACCATAGGGGGGAAAGTGAGTGAACTCTATTCGGACCGAGAGGCTTTCCGCGAGTTTGCCACACTAGTACGTACTGACATTGAAAGGGATTTGGCAACGTATGATATCCAGGATAACAAAACTCTGCGTAGCTTTTATGGAATACTACTGGCACTTGACATGATGGATGACGAGTATGAAGCGGCTCTCGATAAGGTATCCAGAATACGCAAGCTGCATGAGAAAACTGCCAACCGGCTCACTAGTGGGTTGGTTACTGAGGCGATAATCAAAACTCATCAGAAATCCGGTCCAGGTGGAACACTAGATAAAGAATTCTTTGTGCGCACATTGTCGCAAAAGATTGATAGCCTGCCCTGGGAAGTAGTCCAGGAAAGAATTGAAGAATTGAAGGGTCAGATGGAAATCTTCAGCGACAATTTTTTTATGGGCATAATACAGGGGCAGTTCGATCCTGCAGTAGAGAAGACCGGGCATATCAGCAATGATGTTGCTCAACGTTTAATATCGCTTCGGTACGTTGCTGATTTTCAATTGCCTTTGAAGGAGCAGATTGTTACTGTTCTCGATAAATACATCTCAGCAAATCGATTCGAGAAGGAAGACATTTGGCAGGCGCGTGAAGTTGTTCTTTCTGAAGAGGATAACCTGCAACCGGTATTGATTGCCGTCTGGGATACGGGCATTGATGTTGATGTGTACCCGGATCAACTTTTTGTCAATCCAAAGGAGAAAATCAACGGTAAGGATGATGACCTCAACGGATTTGTCGACGATGTGCATGGCATAGCCTACAACGTGGAGGCGGAAAAAACACCCGAGATAATATATCGACTGGGCGATGCAGAAAATCGGTTACCAGAATTGAAGGACTTTATCAAGGGGTTTTTCGATATTCAGGCCGCGGTTGAGAGTCCTGAAGCCATTGCTCTGAAGAAGAAGATTTCACAGATGCAACCGGAAGAAATAAAGATGATGTTTGAGGATTTAATGCGCATTGGCTTATATATGCACGGCACACATGTCGCGGGTATCGCAGTGGAAGACAACCCGCATGCTCGCATCATGACTGTCCGTTTTACCATTGACTATCATACGATTCCTATGGCGCCAACAATTGAGTATTCGCGCAAAGCAGCTAAAGGGTACAAGGAAACGATAGAATATATGAAAGCATACGGTGTGCGGGTCGTGAACATGAGTTGGGGTGGTGTATTACGGGGCACGGAGAGAGATTTGGAAGCGAATGGTATTGGGGAGACTGCGGAAGAACGTGCGCGCATGGCTAGGGAAATGTTCGACATCGAGAAAGAGGCATTATTTGAAGCCATGAAGAATGCACCGGAAGTCTTGTTCGTGACTGCGGCAGGAAATGATAATGACGATGTTGCTTTTGAGGATTATTATCCAGCGGCTTTTGATTTGCCTAATCTCTTGGTGGTTGGTGCGGTGGATGAGGCAGGCGATGTTACTTCCTTTACCAGTTTTGGTGCAACCGTCGATGTCTATGCAAACGGCTACGAAGTGGAGAGTTATCTGCCGGGTGGTGACCGTCTCGCTGCCTCGGGCACATCGGCATCATCACCAAATGCTGCGAACCTCGCCGCGAAAGTGCTCGCACTCGAACCGTCGCTCACACCAAGTGAAGTAATTGCGTTGATTAAAAACGGGGCCGAGCCGAATGTCGAGGGTCTTTTGCTCATCAATCCCAAGAAGTCTTTGGAACTGCTCAGCGCTCAGAAAAAAGGTTAGCCGACAGGTTTGTGTCGTGTCAGCTAGAATTGCGTTGTAGTGTGGAGGAGTTTTGTAGGAGGGGCTGCTACAGCAGAACCCCGATCATTTCGATGAGCTTGCTATAGAGATTTGGTTCATACCCTACGTGTATTCTGCGTACGAAACCATTTTGGTCGATGATGACGATTGTTGGATAACCTTCAATGCCGTATTTTTTTATCAGATCACGCCCTTTAAGATTCGTATAGCCTGGTTTTATTTTTTGTATGACGAAAAGTGCGTCTTCAATTTTCTTATCAACATTGATGCCGAAGACAGCCACGGGTTTATCTTTGAAGTATTCAGCAACTTGATTGATCTGAGGCATGGTTCTTATGCACCAGGGGCATCCGCGATACCAGAAGTCCAACAGCAGCACATTACCTCTATAATCTTCCAAAGAGTGGCTCTGATCATCGAAATCGTCAGCTGTCCAGCGAGGCGATTGTTTGTTCACTAACTTGGTTCGTTTGCGGATCTGCTCTGTGATGCGCTTGAAATCTTCAGATAGATTCTCTGTCATTTTGTGCAGCTGATCTTTTAGTTCTGGTGTGGTTATCTTCTTACGGGCCCGGGTTAGGAGCGTTTCGGCATCGGCACGTAAGGGCATCAGTTTCGCTGGAAAAGTCTCAGCCTGGTTCAAGATGTGATGATATGTTGAGTCGGTCGATAGGAGGAATTCCAGATCGCGCGCGTAGCGACGCGCCCAGAGTGTGTCAAGATCGACAATAGAATCCAAAAGCACCGTGTTAGTACTTCTTCCTGCATAGGTGCCATAACCTCTGATGCCTTCTCCCTTTATGTAGATCGGTATCCCTTTAATGATGTCCAGGTAGACCGCAGCCGTCTGGTTCATCAAATATACCTCGTCGAGAGGTGTTTCATAGGTTACCTGGACGATCCATGACCGCTCGTCAGGGTTTGGCTTGTC
>DAOVAN010000037.1 GCA_030671005.1 Caldifarciminota bacterium | reverse complement strand
AGGTATCAGGTGGTGTTGGCTATATCACAGATGTGCTGTTCGCAGGATGGCAGGATCATCTAAATTACGGGTTCAGTCAGTATGAATTCTCGCTGGGTGGCCCTATCCCTCTTGCGTCGCGACTGAGGTACTTTTTCTCGGGCGAACTGATGATGACCGATGCATCTCATCCGGAAGGGCTGTTCAAGATCCCTGCGCCGCGACAGGATTACCGTTTGCAAGGAAGGCTTTCTTATCATCTACCCAAAGCAAAGGGAAAGCTGACCTTTTCGGGATTCAGCGAACGTCGTCAATGGGTGGTTTGGTCCGCGATAACGGGAACCGGTCAGTATGACTTGAAGTATTTTGGCCAGAAACCGATGAACCGTATCAATACATGGATACTCTCCTCGACATTCAACTACATGGTGACATCGCAAACCCTGGCTTCGCTTAAGGTGGGCATGACACATTATGGCCGTGTCTTCGGGAATCGTGATTATGAATACGAATCTGGTAATGATCGAAAATGGTATGAAGATTATCGGTTCTATGCTGAACATCTATTGCCGTTGTTGTATGAGGTCTCGGACGCCGGATACAAAGTTGTCGACGGTGATACGATAAGAGTACGTGATGTGTTGATCGACAGCGTAAGACAGTACCACGAGGACTATTACGACAGTGGTGTTGAGGCATTGCGGCACAACCCTTATGGTGTGGAAGGATTTTTCTACAGCTATGGAGACTTTCGAGTCTGGAGAGCGTGGAACAACGATGACATTCAGGCCCGTTTTGATGTCAGCCATGCTTTGGGTAAGGTTCATGAGATCAAGACGGGATGCGACTTGACACGTTATGACATGCAATTCTTCGACAACAATCTACCTTCGGTAACGAACCCGTTCTGGGATTATTACGACCGCAGTCCATGGAAGATCGCCGCGTATATTCAGGACAAGATGGATTTCGAAGGCCTCGTTGCACGCATCGGATTGCGCTTCGATTACTTTGACGCCAAAACTACAACCTATGACGAACCAGGTAATTTTCTAAATGATACACTCGTTTCTTCAGAAGCATCGTTCAACATCTCGCCGCGACTTGGTTTCTCGTTACCGGTGACCGACCGGATGAAACTGCGCTTCAATTACGGGCAGTACTTCCAGCTGCCAGCACTGGGTAACATGTACACGTCAACTGACACGCAGGTAGTCAGAAGCCTGGTCACCCGTGGCAATGCGGTTATCGGGAATGTTCTGATCGAGCCGGAAAGGACGGTCTTGTACGAGCTGGGGGTTGAGAATCAGTTTACCGACGAAGTTGTTTTTGGCTTTACCGCGTACTTCAAGGACATCTACGACTTAAATCAAGTCCGTGAGATAATTGCCATTCCCTACACGTACTTTCGATATGAGAACGTGGATTACGGTAATGTGAAGGGGTTTGAGTTTAATCTCCAGAAGCGCATGTCGAGTATGTATGCAGTTGGCCTGAGCTACACATTGCAGTATGCCAAGGGTACCGCAGCCAGTGCGTTTGAGTGGTATCAGGATCATTACTTCTACAATATAGATGTTCCGGTCATCGACTACTGGCTCGATTTTGACGAGCGCCATATCGTGAACGCTAATATCGACGTGGAATTGCCCAGTGATTTCTTCATGATTCCGTTCCAGGATTTCAACAACTCGTTTGTCTTCTCGTTTCATTCTGGACATCCTTACACGCCCCGCGATCTACGTGGCAACCGCTTGGGCGATGAAAATTCTGCCCGCATGTCTGGTTACTGGAACGTAGACTGGAATTTCAGCCGCCGGTTCAGCGTTGGTCCGGTTAAACTCGTGTTACGCGGTATGCTTCTCAATCTCTTCAACCGCGAGCAGATCGTCGAGGTTCATGAAACGACCGGGCATCCGACAGCGCATGGTGATCCTGAACCATCGCTTGACCAGTTCGAGTATACGTCTCTTACCAGCACGAGATATTCGCCGCAGTCTGACTTCAATCATGACGGGTTAATAAACCCGCGTGAGGCAAAGCGCTCTTATATCGATTGTCGTAATGATTACTGGTTTGACGCACGCAACTACCTGCCTGGTTTCCGTGCCCGTTTCGGATTGGGACTCATGTTCTGATCTGATGGTCGTCAGTAGTTTACAGAGTGAGCATGTTGGTCAAAAAGATTCAACTGCGCCATACTCATCTTTGAGTATAGTTGAAGCCTGCGATCCACAGACCGACACCTGGGAGAGCAAAGCCCCCACATCTACGTATGGGTGTGGGGGCTGACCAGTTCGGTCCCGGATCGAGTAGCGAACATTTTCTATGTATGGTATGTACAAATTCAGTTTCCATTCATCCAGGATATGCTATTACAAACTTCAGTAGTAAAAGACCAGACGAAAAGAAATCGGCAAGAGCCCGTTTGAAAAACACAGAGCAAATATGAAAAGGATATCTTTGAGGGCGATCAAAAATAAGAGATGGTTGCTCGATAGAAGTGTGAAAATTTTCAGAATCGAAGAGGCAAAGGAATTCATCGAACGTCTGGGTTTTGTGTCTGCGTTTTCCAACGGGCACTTACCCACTCTCGCTAAGGCGATATACACCGATGATCTACCCAGCAAATTTGAGGCAGATCAAAGAATGTGGGATTTTGTTCATGTGCTGATCATAAAGAAGTGGGTATATTACGGTCGTATGCTGGGTCCGAATAATACAATCATATCCATGAAGTTGCTGCCCAGTTTTATCCATCTCTATCCGATACCGGACTACCGTGTCCTGTATGAACAGAGAGCGCTAAGTGAAATGGCAAAGTCGGTGATGGATATGCTCAATGAACATGGTCCACTCATGACACATCAAATCAGGGATCAGCTGGACATCTCTTCACGACCGACAAAGAGGATATTGCGACAGGCCTTACTTGAATTGCAGAGGCGATTGCTCATATGCTGTGCCGGTAAGATTGCTCGGTGTAAATGCCGCTGGCGCTTCGGGGTCTGGGCATCGGTTGATAAATGGGTGCCTCAGGCGATAAAGACAAAGGCTAAGCTACTCAGCGAGGCAGAAGCCAAGCGTAGAATAATTGAGAAGTATATTTACACAACAGCCAGGACAACACCGAAGGCTATTGCCCGGTTCTTCAATTTGCCTTTGAGAGAGGTGAGAGAGGTAGTCTCGTCAATGATTGACAAAGAATTGGTTTCATCCTATAATCACCAGGGTGAGGAATATCTCTTCAAAGGTAATCTCTAGAAAAAGATCTATTCAGAAAATAGATACCCAGGTTTTGAAAAAGCAGGTCCGCTCACTGCATAAGGAGATGCTCGGTTTTACACGGGACTTGATCAGAATCCCGACGGAAAACCCGCCCGGCACAAAGTATAAGGAGTGTGTAGAACTGATTGCGCAGAGATTGAAGCAATTTGGTCTGCGGCCGAAGGTGGTTAAGGTGCGCGCGCCGGGGGTCGGCGCACAGTCGCGGTACTGCCTGGTCGCGTCTTATGGCGAGGGGAAGAGGACCATATATTTTCATGGCCATTATGATGTTGTTCCGGCTGCAGGAGGGCATCAATTCATTCCGAAGCTTAGGGGCAACAGGCTATATGGCCGCGGGGCATCAGATATGAAGGGCGGTTTGGCTTCGATGATCTATGCCGTGCGTGTCTTGCAGCTTTTTGACTTAAAACTACCAGGGCGGGTCTGCTTGGTTATCGTCCCTGATGAAGAAACGGGTGGCAGGTTTGGTACTCAGTTTCTTTTCGAGCATGGTTATATAACTAAGGAAAATGGTGTTGCTATGCTCATGCCTGAACCGACCAGTGGCGCGGTGTGGAATGCGTGTCGTGGTGCGATCTCCCTATTGATCAAAGTAAAAGGCAAGTCGGTTCATGCTGTACTACAGCACAAGGGGATAAATGCGTTTGAGCAGATGGTGAGTCTGGCAAATGCATTGCACAAGATTAAGAAGATCGTAGAAAAGAAACAGACACAGTATGCGGTCGCACCCGGTGAATCCAAGAACTCGATACTAATGCTGGGTGGCACTTGCCGATGTGGTACGAACTTCAATACTGTCCCGGGTGAGTGTCGATTCAGTGTCGAAAGGCGGATCAATCCCGAAGAGAAACTTCAAAAAGAAAGGGCACGCTTGACTACTTTGCTCAACCGGTTTAGGAAAGATGGAATGAGTATCGAGATGGAAACCCTACAGCAGGGAGAGTCGTCGGGCATTTCTTCAGACCATCCTGTTGCGGATGTGCTGGTCAGTAGTATCAAGAGCATTTCAGGTGAAAGAGTGAGATTCTATATGTGCCCTGGTTTGCTGGAGACCCGGTATTATCTAAAGGAGAATATTCCAGCTTATGCCTACGGTCCTGGACTGCTCAGATGTGCCCACAGTCCAAATGAATTCATTCATGTGAAAAATATCTACGATTGTGCTTATATCTATGCATTGACCGTATTAAAACTGCTATCTGCTGGAGAGACTGCATGATAGAAATAGCGGTCATGACGCACGCCGACATTGAGTTTGCCAAGCACCTTACCGATATCGAGAAATGGGGTCACCTCGAGGATGATTTTGAGAGACTGCTGCGTTTCGATCCTACTGGCTGTTTTGTCGCCTGGCAAGACACAGAAAGAGTAGGCATTGTGACTACGGTATCGTATGAGGGTTATGCTTTTCTCGGTAATCTGATTGTCGGAAAGGAAGAAAGGGCAAAGGGCATAGGGTTCATGCTTATGAAACACGCCGTTTCATATTTGGACAAGAAGGGTGTCAGGACGATAGAACTTGACGGTGTGTTTGCTGCGGTTTCGATATACCGGAGACTCAAGTTCAGGGACAAATATCTTTCGTTGAGATTCGTGCGTGAAGCAACCGAAGACCGTGATGTGGAGGGTAAAGATAGACTCGTTTGCCCGCAGTTTCAGTCAGTACTCCTGTTCGATCGCGAAAAGACAGGAATCGACCGGAGTATGCTATTGAAGAGTTTGATGAAGGAGTATGAGGAGACCACGTATTGTCTGGGGAAGAAAAAGATTTCGGCCTATGCCGTAGTGAGAAACAGGACAAATGGTGTATTACATATCGGCCCGCTCGTTGCTGAGAATAGAATGGCCTGTGACGAACTCCTGTCTTCGATTA
This sequence comes from Caldifarciminota bacterium, assembly GCA_030671005.1. Taxonomy (GTDB): domain Bacteria; phylum Hydrothermota; class Tepidihabitantia; order SM23-42; family SM23-42; genus SM23-42. Next base: position 6,965 of record DAOVAN010000037.1, on the reverse strand, counting down.
TTGGAAAACACAGGAAAGACATTTTGACGATGGGTGTCCTGGAGTTAAATCAAGCTGCCATTGAGGTTTTATTGCGGCACGGGTTCGAATATCGTCCGCCCTCGTTGAGGATGTACCGTGGCCAAAGGATAGACTATGAGCGTCATGTGTATGGTATCGTGTCTGCGGACATAGGTTAACGACGGTTTGAAAAACTGTGTAGTAGATTTCAACAGACGTATTGCCCGATTGAATATTGACTTTTGTTTTTTGTAGATTATAATGATACATGGTTTCTGGTCGTACATTTTTTTGTCATGGCAAAGCAAATTACTCTTCTTCGATATTTCCCAATACAAGAGCAACCCAGTGCTGCCGAGCACTTTTCTAAGAGACATGACAATAAACAAAATAGTTGTGGGTGGTCTGGGAAACAACTGCTACATTGTCGAATCGGAAAAGATCGGGATAATCATCGATCCGGGCGATGAGGCAGACAAGATAATCAAAGCTGCCCAAGGTCTCGATATCAAGATGATCCTTGCCACCCATCGGCATTTTGACCATATAAACGCACTCCAGCAGGTGAAGCAGACAGTGAAGGCGGAGGCGGCGATTCACCCCTCGGATTGGGTCTCTGGTTTTGACATCAAACTGAATGATGCACAGGTGATTGAATTCGGTAAAGAGCAATTGAGAGTCATCCATACACCGGGCCATACGCCAGGCGGCTGTTGTTTTCTTGTCGGTAATGATCTTTTTTCCGGTGACACGTTATTCCCTAATGGTCCAGGCAATACGTTGTTCACGGGCGGCGATGGACAGGCAATTCTGCGCAGCATACGCGAGAAGCTAATGGTGCTGCCCGACGAGACGATGGTATATCCCGGTCACGGTCCGTCGACAACCATTGGCAGGGAAAGAGCCCTATATTGACGCGCGGCAGATTTGACGGGTTTTCATTGATCCAGAAAAAGGAAATATTGAACATGTATGATTTTGACTTAAAGAAAAGGATTAGCATGGTCGAAACCGAGGCTGTGGTTGATGTGTCTGTTCATGGAAAGCCTCTGGTGCTCGGAAGATTACAGAGATCGGTGATCGAATCACGTCTTGAAAAAGGCGATAAGATTTTTATTGCAAAACATAACGGGAATCCTGTAGCTTACCTTTTCGCGGCGACAAGCAAGACTTATATAGGTGAGATAGATGATTGGTTGATCGTCAACGGGAGAGAAGTATACCTCTATGACGCATTCACGGCCCCGGAATTTCGGGGCAAGAGAATTTACCCGCGCCTCATTACAGAAGCATCAGATTATTTCAAAAATAGATCGTGTAAACATGCCATGATTTTTTCTGCGGCGCGGAACATTACTTCGATCAAGGGGATTGAGAGATGTGGGTTTAAATGCTACGAGACAGTGTGGTACCGCAACTTCCTGGGGTGGAAATCATGGAGATACCAGGTCAGACAGAGGTCTGTAGATTCCAGGCTGAGCAATGAGAACTAAGAAATTGTCAGAATTGAGGTCGGCATGGAATGAGTTGTTCGATCGTACGCCGCGTCCGACACCATTTATTAGCTACGAATGGGTTTCTGCCTTAGCGGGTAATATATTGAAGACCGATCCCGAAGTTGTGGTTTTTTACGAGAATAGCGCTATAAAGGGCATAATTCCCGCAACCGTTTCGGGTAACACAATAAGAATGATAGGCGACGAACGCGTGACCGATTTGAATGATATGATCTACACTCCGGGCTATGAGGCCGATATTGTTGCGCGTTTTGCTGAGTATATAAAGGAAGGTAATTTTACAGTTGATCTCTACCCCCTGGAGCTCGACAGTCCTGTGGTGGCCGGGTTGAAAAAGAATTTACCCCAATTGAGTATCCAAGAGCAGGATAAATGTCCTGTGCTCGATTTGCCCGGCACATGGGCGGATTATCTTGCCAGTCTTGATGGCAAGTCGCGTCATGAACTGAGGCGGAAGATGAAGAAAGTAAACGGGGCAGTCATTCAAGATGTCAAACCTACAGAGATGGGTAGGTTCTTGGATTTAATGGCCGGTTCCCGTGGTAAGAAGAAGGAATTTCTCACACCTGAGATCATGCAATTTTTTGGAGAGATAACCGACAGTTTCTACAGAAGAGGATGGCTACGGATGCGCGCTGTGGTTTTTGATGGTCGTGCGATCGGTATGATATTGGCGTTTGGCTTCAGAGAACGCGTGTACCTGTACAACATGGGTTTTGATCCCCATTTTCGTAGCATGTCACCAGGGATCGTGGCAATTGGTTTTGATATCAATGCAGCGATTGAGGAGGGCTATAAATACTATGACTTTCTACGTGGTGATGAAGATTACAAATATCGGCTCGGTGCAAAAGAACGTTATACTATGAGACTTACGAGATGAGAATCTGTGTGGTATCATATCATGCTTCCCCACTTGAACCAGTGGGTGCCGGTAAATCCGGTGGCATGAGCATCGTGCTCAAGAATCTGTATCGCCGAATGGCGGGATTTGCCGAAGTGGATATCTTTGTGCGCGGAAAAGGGCAGCCCGTGAGTCTCGAACAGGGGATCAACGTTGTCTATATCGATCAGCATGATACTACTAGCTTTGCAGAAGAGGTCATGAGCCAGCATGCCTTACGTCAATATGACCTCTTGCATACACACTACTGGTCATCCGGCGTTGTTGGTCGGCTGGTCAATAAGGTATCGCGTATTCCGTGGTTGCATACCCTACATACGGTTGAGGTTCTGAAGACGATCAAGCAGGACCGGGTCAGGATTGATGTTGAGGAAGAGATCGTCCGTTCTTGTGACCTGGTGGTATCTCCTACCCGTCAGGAAGCGAAGGCCCTCAGTGATTTGTACCCAGGCATCAGTGCAATATCCGTACCTCACGGAGTAGATACGGACATGTTTAGGCCTAGTCTGGACGGACATTCGAATATTCTCTATGTCGGCCGGATCGACCCGATAAAAGGTCTAGATGTGTTAGTGGATGCTCTGAGGATGCTGGAGCGTGATGTGAAGCTGATTGTGATCGGCGGTCCATCAAAGGGGGAGAGGAATTTTGACTCCATCAAGACGTATGGCAGCGATTTGCAGATTGAATTCATGGGGCCAGTAAAGCACGAAGACCTCGCTCGCTATTATAGCAAGACATCAATGGTGGTGGTTCCGTCATATTATGAATCATTTGGACTGGTTGGGCTTGAGGCAATGGCTTCGGCAAGGCCGGTCGTCGGTTTTTCGCACACGGGGTTGAGCGAAACAGTGAGTGAAGATGCGGGGATATTAGTGAAGATGAGTGCCCGTAATTTGGCTGGAGCAATCGACACGCTTGCTGGAAACCATGAACTGCGCCAGGAATTGGGCAAGAGTGGCCGGAACAAGGTCTTAGCCTATGACTGGTCCAATATCGCTCGTGTATATCAGACCATATATGAAAAAGTCATCGAGAAGTAGACTCATCATCATGGCCCATCCGGATGACCCGGAGCTTGCCTGCGGAGGAAGTATTGCCCGGTGGGCTGAACATGACAGTGTCTTTAATATCATTGTTTCTTGTGGGGAAAAAGGCACATGGAACAAGAATGCTTCGCCCCTACTTGTCGCAAGCAAGCGAGAACAAGAGGCGAAAAAGGCCGCGCAGTTTCTGGGTGTGAAAAAAGTCATTTTTCTACGTCATCCTGATGGTGAGGTCGCGACCATGAAGACGCTCAAGCTGGAACTTGCGGCTTTAATACGTAAACTGAAGCCATATACGATTGTCACGCATGATCCTTGGTCACGGTATTTCCACCCTGACCACCGGGCAACCGCGCACGCGGTCATCGAAGGCATAATGATCGCCCGGGAGTGGCATTTCTATCAGTTTCTCTTGGAGATCGGGCTGCAACCTTATCGCCCAAAGGAATTACTTTTAGGCATAACAGACCAGCCGAACTATGTAAATGATATCACACAAACCTACAAGAAGAAGATAAAAGCGATCAGTATACATAAGAGCCAGCTGGCACAGTTGCCCGACTGGAAGAAGCGGGTGCACAACCATGTAAGGAAGGATGGTGCGGTCGGCGGCTACAAATTCGGTGAAGGGTTTTACAAACTACATATCTGACCCCCATTAACATTTTCTCTTTTCCTCTCCCTTGATACCATGTCCGCCTCAGGAGGAGGAGAGGAAAAAGGTGAGGGTGACCCCAATGCTTCACAAGTTCTGAAATGCTCTCGCAATGACTCTAAATCCGAAATACTAAATACGAAATTCGAAACAAATCCTAATTTCAAAACTCAAAATTCAAGGATATTCGGGCATCTAGATTTGCACCGTCATCGCGAGCGAATCCGCCTCAGGCGGAGAGCGTGGCGATCTCACGAAGGTCTGCCTTCTTCGCCCTTCATAGCCCTCTTGAGCCATCTTCTGCCTTTTTGAGTTATGTTCAAAGCTTGCCCCGTGAAAAAAAATCTATTTCATCGGGGTAGAGACCTGACCCCAGAGGCTTGAAAGATAGACGGAAATCTGTAGAATAAGACGTGGCAGAACACGAGCATAAACACACCTTTTCCGAACGGATATTCGAATACCGCAGCGTGGAGAGGAGAAAACTGACGCTCTCGCTGGTCATTACGGTCGCGGTGATGATCGTCGAAATAGTCGGTGGTATTCTGTCGAATAGCATTGCTTTGATCAGTGATGCCGGGCACATGTTCACCCATGCTTTTGCCATCACGATCAGCCTCGTCGCGATCGTCATCGCCTGCCGGCCACCTTGCCACCACCGCACATTTGGTCTGTACCGGGCCGAGATACTCGCCGCGTTCATCAATGGATTATTCTTGCTGGCCGTAGGGGGCTTGATAATCTATGAGGCGATCGAGCGGATTATCAACCCGGAGGACGTATTGGCTATGAACATGCTACTCATTGCGCTCATTGGTCTTGCCGTCAACATCGTGAGCATCATGATCCTGCATGGTAGCCATCGACGGAATTTGAATATCAAGGGTGTGTTCTACCATATGATCGCTGACGCCGCATCATCGGTGGGCATAGTGGTTGCCGCGATAATCATCTATTACACGAAATGGAATATCATCGATCCCCTCGTCAGCATCGGTATATCGGTGGTCATCGTCTTCTGGGCGTGGGGCATTTTGAGGGAGTCAGCGAAGATTTTGCTCGAGATGGCACCGACCGGGCTGAACGTCGATATTATAATTGGGGACCTGAAGCAAAGATTCCCTGAGATCAAACAATTAGAACATGCTCATCTATGGACGATTACCGCCGACATGTTGGTCTTTTCAGCGCATATCCGGCTCGATGATACGCATCAGACCGCTCAGGCCCAGAACCAGTTGATATCGGACATAAATAGCTACCTACGCAAGAAGTATCATATCATCGAGTCCACCATCCAAACACTGTGTGAAGGCGACGCCGGAACATGCCCCTTGACCCCTGATCCTGAAAAATTGTAGCATGGTCTGGACATACACCCTGGCCAGTGTCGCTTTTGTTAGCCTGTTGTCGCTGGTTGGCGTTATTACTCTTGCACTGCGCGAGGCGCGCTTGCGGAGAGTTCTGATTTTCCTGGTGGCGTTTGCCGTGGGAGCGTTATTGGGTGATGTCTTCATTCACCTGTTGCCTGAATCCTTTGAGAAGATAGACACGAATCTGATAACAGCGTTGTTGGTCATCGTTGGGTTTCTCATTTTCTTCGTCCTGGAGAAATTCGTTAGATGGCGCCATTTAGGCAGCGCGCAGACCAGTAAGATCCAACCGGTTGTGACGATGAATATTGTCGGTGATGCGGTGCATAATCTCGTAGACGGTATGCTCATTGCCGCGAGTTTCATGGTGAGTGTGCCGATCGGTATTACGACCACCATCGCGATCGTACTGCACGAGATTCCCCAGGAGATCGGTGATTTTGGAATCCTGGTGAACGGCGGTCTCTCGATAAAAAGGGCGTTGATGTTCAATCTCTTGGCCGCACTCATGGCATTTGCGGGCGCGGTGGTGACGATATTGATCGGAGAACAGGTAGAGAATTATGCAGTATACCTTTTGCCCATTACCGCAGGTGGTTTCATCTACATCGCTGGTCCTGACTTGATCCCTGAGTTGCAGCAGGAGGTCAAAGTCTCGAACTCGATATGGCAGTTTTGCGCAATACTGATGGGCGTCGTTGTGATGGCGCTGCTCACTATTCTGGGGTAGTATGTTCCAGGACCGACGCGACGCCGGTCAGAGGCTCGCCGCAGCATTAGAAACGTACCGCAGCAAACATACACTAGTCCTCGCGATACCACGTGGCGGGGTCGAGGTGGGTTATCAGGTTGCCCAATACTTGACAGCCGGATTTTCGATAATAATATCCAGGAAGTTACCTTTTCCTGATGAACCCGAAGCGGGTTTCGGCGCGGTCGCCGAAGACGGCAGTACGTTCATAAATCCACAAGCCACCCGCTGGGTAGACCAGGACATGATCGCAGGGATAATCGAGCAGCAGAAACGAGAGATAAAGCGTAGGGTTGATGTTCTGCGTAAAGGATTGCCACTGCCTGGGATCGAAAACCAGATTGTAGTACTGGTGGACGATGGGATCGCGATGGGTTCAACCATGCGGGTATCAATAGACCTTTGCCGGAACCGGCGAGCAAAAAAGATAATCGTAGCAGTTCCGGTAACGGGCAGGCAGGTTGAAAAAGAGATCGGCAAACTCGTCGATGAAATCGTAGTGCTGGAAAAACCGCGTTTCTTTCATGCCGTAGCACAGATATACAAGAACTGGTATGATGTTTCCGACGAAGAAGTGATACAGATAATGGACCAGTGGGAAAGGGAAAAAGCGCGGTAACCATTTACTGAAGGTTATTGGCAAGATGAAAGCAAGTAGCGGCTCGTAAACAGATTCAAATCTTAAAACGCTAGTGACCATAATGGATGAATACTTCACG
>DAOVAN010000182.1 GCA_030671005.1 Caldifarciminota bacterium | reverse complement strand
GTGCAGATCGGTCTCCCCGATTTTTGTTATCTTGAAAAAACCATAGCCGCGCAGCATCTGTTCATTCTTTCTCTGTGTCCACTCACTATCCCTGATGTAATCATCTTGGACATCATCGTATTCATACTCATCAGCATACTGCGTGAAGTTCCGGTAGCGCAGTCCGAGTTTATGCTCTTTGACCGTTGCACCGGCAACACTATTAACAAGCAATGAACGCCCCATGGAATACCTGTCTTGATAAAAGGCATCGATGTTTGAATGACTCGCCAGGATGTTATTACATCCTTGCTGTGTGGTCCAACCCCATGTATAGCGGTTCAAAACCTGCTCATCGCCATTGACATTCTTCTCCAGATAACCGTATGGTTCTCCCCACTTGCCACGGTCCGCAGTCACACGCAAACCGACTGGTGTGTTACCAAACATCGTGGCCACTGCCGTACCGAGTCCATAAAACTGATTCTTACGTTCCAAGCGTGCTTCAAATGGTATCTGTTCCCAACCGGTTGAATCATCATATGACCGTGCAATACCATGCGCATTCATGAAGAGGTCTTCCAATTCATAAGAGAATATCGGTTGGATAAAGAAACCCTTATATTGGAAGTAATACGGAATTGCCGAAATTTTGTATTGGGTCCAATTGCTGCCTAAGTGAAAATTCGAGGTGGGATTAGTTAACTGCAGCGTCTGGCTGGTCATCGTGTAACTCGCGCCCGGAAGTTTTTTAGGTTCGTCAAGATTACCAAACCAACCGCGCGGATTGTAACCAAAAAAAGCATAGCTACCCGTACCATGAAAGAACAATCCGTCCTGGGGAAACGAACGCGAGGACAGATACGGATTCGGTCCGGTAAAGAAAAGTCGGGCCAGACACATGTTGTTGAATGACATCAGCATGAATACTACACCGACCAGCAGTACTGATGTTCTGAACGATCTATTCCTCAATCTATGGAAAACTGTAGCACTGTGGTTATTGTCCACAGTCTTGCGTGAATAGAATAATGTATACATATCTTACCTCCTTTGTGTTTTTGGAGATATATTAACACCACATTATAAAAGCTCACAGTCCGTTGTCAAGAGTCTTAAGTCTAAAATAAACCTCTAGTATTCTGCGGATTATGGAAATGCATCGTCACTTGTGCACCAGAAACCAGAAGGATACAAGGACTCGGGCAAGGCTTGAAAGCCCACGATTTTTAGATATAATTGGTTTTTATGAACTACGGCACGGTCGACGAAATAATACTCACGCAATTACGAGGGATCGTTGGTGCTGATAACACCATAACCGATGAGGAAACCCTGGAAAACTATGCGCATGACGAAACGCCCCTGTACAAATCAATGCCTGACGTAGTCGTCAAGCCCACATCAACCGAGCAGGTCTCAGAGGTCATGAAACTGGCTTTCGAAAAAAATATCCCGGTGACGCCACGTGGCGGCGGCACTTGCCTATCGGCAGGAGCCGTGCCGATTCATGGGGGTATCGTTCTGTCGTTGGAAAAAATGGATAGAATAAAGGATATTGATAAAGACAACATGATGGCCGTCGTCGAGACAGGAATCATCACCGAGCAGTTTGGCAAAGAACTGGCAACGCACGACTTATTCTTCCCTCCTGATCCAGTGAGCCTCGATTCATGCACGGTCGGTGGTAACATTGCAGAGTGCGCCGGCGGACCCAGGGCCATGAAATACGGTGTCACGAGAAACTATGTGACCGGCATCGTCATTGTTCTTGCTGACGGAACAGTATCAAGGCTTGGCGGCAAGCTGCTGAAAAATGTCACCGGCTATGACCTCATAAACCTGATAATTGGTTCCGAAGGAACATTGGCCGTTGTCACCGAGGCGACAATTAAAGTACTACACTCACCCAAAATCGTAGTAGATCTTTTGGTTCCTTTCGTGTGCGTTGAAGATGCTACGAATTTTGCTATCGCTATACTGGGAGCAGGGCTTATGCCCGCTGCCATTGAATTCATGGAAGGTAATGTTGTAAGAATGGTTTCAAAATACCTCGGAAGAAAAATACCCTACATGGATGCAAATGCCCATGCTATTGTTGAAGTTGATGGTGATGACAAAGATAGAGTGAGAAAAACCTATGACCGCATCGGTGACATTGCTCTTAAGAATGGTGCACTCGATGTGTTGGTCGGTGAAGGTGTAAAAGACCGGGAAAAAATCTGGGAACCGCGCAAAAAAATCGGCGACACTCTGAAAGAGTTGACGAAGAATGTAACCCGGGAAGATCTCGTTGTTCCCAAGAAACAAATCCCTCTGCTGATCAGCCGGTTGAAAAACTGCGTCAGCAAATACGACGCTACGATCTACACTTTCGGTCATCTGGGTGACGGCAATATCCACGCCGATGTGAGTGTAGATAAGAATAAGGAACTGACAAATGCAGAAATCGGCAAAATGCGCCGTGAGATATATGAAATAACCATATCCCTCGGCGGAGCAATCACCGCAGAGCATGGCGTTGGACTCTCCAAGATTCCTTATATTTCGATGGCTTTAGACAAGAAACAGATTGAGATCATGAGGATGATTAAGCAAGTTTTTGATCCCAAGAATATTCTGAATCCGGGGAAAATATTTCCAAACTCATGAGTTTGGTCGATTACAATGATAAGAAAAAGATTACAGTGATGGATAATGGTAGCGCGGACGCAGAGTATGTAAGATTCTCCAGCATCTTAACCCTAACCCTTTGACTATCTTTTAGAGAGGAGAATAATGAATTTATTGAACTTAGATAAATTGCCAAAGCAGGATTCGATGTTGATATTCCACGCCCTGGCAAGACTCGGTTATGAAGGTCTTGTCATCGTATCACCAGGCCAACCCCTAGCCAGCATCGGT
>DAOVAN010000111.1 GCA_030671005.1 Caldifarciminota bacterium | reverse complement strand
GAAAACTCGATTCTTTTTGCCGGCTCAAAGAGTATACGGGCGCCCATGCCAAGGGCGAGGAGTCCTGCGGTGATGTGCGTGGTTGCGTTTACATAAAATCCATACTGCCAGCCAATCCGGGCGATGAGGAATCCACCGCCGACCATGCCAATGAACGTAGCGATTCTTGATATCGTATTGATGACAGAATTCGCCGGGATCAGTTCGTCATAACGAACCAAATCCGGAACGAGACTCAACCGTGAGGTGTTGTTGAATACCTCTAAGGAATAAAATAGAACAACGAGTATCCAGACCGGGGTCAGACTGCGTGTCAGAAAAATCAGAGTTGGCGTCATAAAGATCAAGATCGATTGCATGAGATGACAGCGGAACATGATCCTCTGTTTGTTGCTGTGGTCTATGACAACACCGACAAATGGAGACAGTATGATGATCGGGAGCGTAAATGTAATGGAGAATTCACTGAACGCGGAAATACGCCCGGGTGCCATGATACCGATGAGGGTCACTATCGCCATATATGTCAGGCGATCACCCAGTTGTGAAACAGTGTTTGAGAGACCTAAAAAGAGAAGTCCTCTTTTTTTGAGTAGGCTAAACATCAGAGGGGGATGACACAGATGAATTTCAACGGATTTTGCGTTTGATTGGAGATGCTGTGTTTTTCAGCTGCTGGTACGAAAAGAGTATCGCCCTCTTTGACCGGAATTTTCTCCTCGCCGTCATCAAAGAGCCCCTGCCCTTCAATAATGAAAATCTCGTGTTCGGTATCTTCATGGACATGCAAAGGGATGATACCATCAGGCTGAAGTGTGAACAGCCTCATAGCAAACCTCTTTGCACCTTGCTCTTTACTGATGAGCCATTGTACTGTGCAGCCCTTTGCACCCTCAAGACTTGAAGCCTCCTCTTCCACCTCGGTGAGATGCCTTTTTATCATGATGCCCAAGGTTATATATAAAACCCCTGAAGTCAATAGCATGCGCGTAGTACGGGCGGCCGTGATTCATGAAACGGATGAGCAGCGGCCTGGATTCTTATTCGGTCGATCTGATCACTGACACGGTAATGGATACTGGGGATTATCTTGTTGTATTTTATTGGAGCGAAATATCAATCGGCAGTTGCTTGTTTGGTGTAATAACCACAGATGGAAACCAGGTTATTCAGAATGTTGCAGAATACGATACGATGAATGTAGGATATTAGAAGTGCTACTCTGTGACCGGTGACCAGTCCGGTCCGTTTGCAATGATGCCATTGGTCAGCTTGCGTAGTCTTGAACCGTCCCAGTTCATTGTGTAGAGTTCATAGCGCCCGGTACGGTTGGATGAAAAAACGATGTGCAGTCCATCTGGAGACCAGGCTGGCTCTTCACTATTGCGCAGATAAGTGAGCCGGACCGGGCTGAAGTCGGTCGGGTCGGTTACGTAGATTTGTTGTGAGTTATCCTTTTCCCTCGAAACATAGGTGATGATATCACCGCGTGGCGACCAAGCAGGCGATGTATTGTAGTTACCATGGAAAGTCAAGCGCCGCACATTACCGCCATGCGTATCCATCACATAGATTTGGGGATTGCCTGACCGGTCTGACACGAAGGCAATTTCACGGCTGTTCGGCGAGAAGGCTGGTGAAGTATCGATCGCTGAGTTGTTTGTGAGGCGATGCAGTTTCTGGGTCGTCAGATCGAGCAGATACAGTTCGGCATTGCCATCCTTTGACAGGGTCATGCAAATCTTAGAGCCGTCTGGGGCCCAGCAGGGTGCAAAATTCAGACCCCGGAAGGAAGACACTATCTCGACTTTCGTCTCTGAAATATCGTAGAGGTAAATATTCAGGCGGTCTTCTGAATAGGTTGAGAACAGTATCCGGTTACCGTCTGGAGCGTATGATGGGAAAAGGTTGAAATTGCCGTTGTTGGTTATACGCGTGAAAGTGAAGCCATCATAATCGACCAGGCCGATTTCTTTACCTTTCTTGGTCTTATAGGAGAAGACGATCTTCGTGGAAGCGATACCGGTCTCGCCGGTCAAGATATTCACGACATCATCAGCAATAGTGTGAGCCGTACTCCTGAGCCCGGTGTCGATTGTGTAATTCCTTTCCGATATTTTCTCGCGCGTTTCAAAATCCTCCAGCCGTACCGATAAAGTTGTCCCCTCGGCAATGCCTTTGAGTATTACGCCCTGTGTATTGCCGGGTGCAATCGATAGGGTATCGGTGAAGATATCGAAGTAGAGTGAATACTCCAAATCTTTTTTGAGTACATTTTCGATGACCGATATTTGCCGGTTAAGCAGATCGAGAGACGGTCCCTGCGCGGCGAATGTTTCGACCACGAGATTGATCTTACCGCCGCCATAGTCAGTGAGCCGTAGATAGACATCCTGAGCAGAGATTAAACTCATGAAGATTAGGAATGATACGAGGAGTTTTTTCATTGGGCGGTGAGAAATTCCAGGTGAACCTTCAGATAGTCATCCGAGAATTCCTCGGGTAAACGCGGTAAGTTTTTGGTGATTATTACTGCCCGCATCGCTGTTTCATTGTACAGCTCATTACCCGAATCTTCTTCGAGCCGGACACTGTAGATGTGACCGTTCTTGTCGACTTCAAAGTAAATGATGCTCATCAAAATAATATCTTTACCCTTGAACGGGTTATGCCAATTTCTGCTTATCTTGTTCAAAAGAATGTTCAAGTAGTATGAATAGGTGAATCCCCGCCCACTCCCGGTATAGATTTTGGGCTTTATGTCGGGCAGACCCTTCTTAACGACCTCTTTTGTCTTTTTCTCGACCGCTTTCGTGGGCGGACGAGTTTTTTCTTCTGTCTTTTTGGGCGGGGCTTTCTCTTCTTTCTTTTCTTCTATGACATCCTTGATTTCTTCTTGGGGTTCTTCAGGTTGAATGATTTTTGGTTGAGGCAGCGGCGCAAGACTCACCTTGTATACTTCCATTTTGGGTATGGGCTTGAAATGAGTACGCCCGGATATGAATATTGCCGCGAATATTAAGATGTGAAGCAGAATTGAGAAAATGTGAAAACGGCTCATTCGGACGGTATTTCGGCAACCAGTCCGAGCTCTTTGACCCCGGCTTTGCGCATTCTGCCCACGACCTCTACGACAAAGCCGTAGTCGACCTCTTTATCGGCGCGCAAGTAGACGATTATCCCGGGCGGCTTTGTTTTAAGGATTTGTGCGATTCTTGCTTCAAATTCCACGGCTTCAATTTTATCACCCCCGATGAATATCTCCAGTTCGTTGTTCACGGAGACAGTGATGCCTTGCTCATCATGTGGCAATGAGGCATCGGTGCGCGGTAAGTTGACGTCGATCCCGGGCGTCATCATCGGTGCGGTTATGATGAATATGATGAGAAGCGTGATGCTTACGTCGGCCAGAGATGTCATGTTGATCTCGCCGATTAACCCTTTGGTGTTCATTAAGATAGAGTTATCAGTTCTTTACGCAGGTAAGCGTAGATCTCGCTGATGAATGTGTCGAGTTCTCCACTGTAGTTATTAACACGGCTCCTGAATATGTTGTAGAATATGAGGGCGGGGATTGCGACGAGGAGTCCGTATACAGTCGTGATCAAGGCATCAGAGATGCCGGGTGCCACGACCGTGATGTGTGCCGAGCCGCGTGCGCGTATTTCCAGAAAGGCTTCCATGATACCCCATACCGTGCCCAGCAGTCCAAGGAACGGGCTGACGCTGACGAATATACTCAAGGTAGGTAAGGCCACTTCGAGCTGCGCGATCTCGCCTATCTTGGTCCTTTCCATTGCCAGGCGGATGTTGTCCGCGAGCTCATTGATGAAACCGCGTTCTTTTTGCGACCCTTGTTCATGCATCAGCTGTGCGCTGACCCGCACTTTCAGTTTCTTGAATTCCTCCATGCCGCTGGCCAGGACTCTGCCGTACGGGTTGTCACTGAGTTGGAACCCCAGGCTATCCCAGTCCTTCATTTCTTTGCGAAAACGATAGCTCGCCAGGAATTTCTTGGTCCGTCGCTTCACCCTTGCGAAGTCGAGCATTTTTTTGAAGAATATCGCCCAGGACCAGATCGAGAATATGACCAGAATCATCATTATGATCTGGGCTGCGGTACTCGATTCTAAGAAGATTCTGAATATGTTCATCGTTACTGTAATTTATTCCTGGCGAGAGCCGCTTCTGGTGAATTGGGATAGTCCTTGACAACTTGATTGTAATAGAAGCGCGCCGTTCGCCGATCACCGCCCTCTTCATATATGATACCCATCTTATAGAGCGCAGTCGGTATTCTTGCGCTTTTCGGATACTTGTTGATGAGCTCCTGGAAGGTATTTACTGCTTTCTGTAACTGACCCAGTGCCGTATATGATTCACCGGTCCAGTAAAGGGCATTGTCGACGAGTGGCCCGTCCTCGGCCGCTTTCTGATAGACCTGGAATCCCTCAATGGCCTCACGGTAATTGCCCCTCACGTAGTTCTTATAGGCTGATTCATAGAGCAGGCGGGATTCGGGGCTGATCTGTGACATGGCTTCAGAATCCGCCACCGCTTCCTGTGAAGGACCGAGTTTTCTGTAGAGCTGAGTTATCTGCGTCTCTGATTCACCCAGCCGGGAATTGAGCATGTCGAACTTCCGACTGAGTTCATTTGTTTTGGTATAAAGGTCTATGCGTAACTGTTCGATTTCATTACTTTGCACCGCGAGCAGGCTATCTATTTTTATTGTGTAGTAACGCAGACTATCTAGTTGCCAGTTGTAGTTCCTATATCTTTGTGTGCTCAAGCAGCCCGTGGTCAATAGACCCGACAGGATGAATATATTCAAGAGGGCTAAGGCCCTTAGCGATTTTTGTGCACGCATTCTTTAGATAAGGTAGGATGAGTTCGCTATCTTCTCCTGAACTCACATCTTCGATTCTTTTCCAGGTCGGTTGGGTCAAGCGGCTTTTCTTCACCGTAGCTAACCGTGGCAAACCGCGCCGGGTCGATCCCCAGCATGACCAGGTAGTCGTGTGTTGACATTGCCCGTCTTTCGCCCAGGGCAAGGTTGTATTCGGCAGTGCCGATTTCACAACAATGTCCTTCGATCGTAATATCAACCTCTGGATACAGTTCGAGCATTTCAGCATTCTTTTTCAAGGCTCCGGCGGCGTCAGCGCGAATATCAGATTTGTCGAAATCGAAGAAAGCACGTTCCATCTCGAAGGGTGGTCGTTCTGGTTCCTCAGGAATCATTACTTCTTCCGGGATTTCTTCTACTACCGGCACTTCCTCAACCGGTTGTACTACTTGTTTCTTTGGGCAACCCGTAAACAACACAAAGATGATAAGGATTGGTATACCCAGTTTAACGTAGCGCATGTAACCTCCTGTTTGTTATTTTGTCATTATTATAGTTATAATTGATATTCTGTCAAGCAATAACGTTGCCGAACCACATAACGTTCTGGTTTTGTTTTTGGGTTTTTGGGACAGGCATAACATATTGAACATTTTGACTAGGATTTTGCTCTAAACCAATTTTTTATTGAAAGTAACGGGACCAAAAAACACAGTTAAATA
>DAOVAN010000145.1 GCA_030671005.1 Caldifarciminota bacterium | reverse complement strand
GCCAATGCTCTTCCGCAAGGGTTTTCACTACAAATTGTACATCAACTTCAGGGATCCAGCTCTGCACAAAATACTGGTACTATTCGTTCCCGTCGCATTGGGTCTCGCTGCTTCACGCATTAATGTTGCCGTCGACACATTTCTCATATCCTTTCTTGAAGAAAGAAGCATGACCTGGCTCAATTACGCATTCCGCATCATGCACTTGCCGCTCGGCCTCTTTGGTATCGCGGTGGGCACTGTAGCACTGCCCACGATTTCGCAATACGTTGCCCAAAAGAGATACGACGAAGCAAAAGCGACGCTCTTCGACTCCTTGAAACTCGTCTTCTTTCTTACCATCACGACCTCAATCATCATCGCGTTCTTCTCCTATCCTATAACGCGGCTCATATATGAGCGTGGACAATTCACTTCGTTCGACACCAGTGCTACAACCCAAGCATTGATTCTCTACATAATCGGAGTGCCTTTCATTGCCGGTATAAGAAACGTCGCAGCAGTCTTCTACGCCTACCGCGATGCGAAGACACCGATGTATGCCAGTTTCGTCTCCGTTGCGTTACACGTTGTCATCAGTCTAAGCCTCATGCGTGTGATCGGTTTCCGGGCATTCCCGTTAGCTACGACGATCGCCTCGTTCGTCAACCTTGCAATCCTGATGCATAAACTCCCACAAAAAATCGGCCCGTTTGAGTTATCACCACTTGTCGACTATTTCGTACGCCTGGTTATCGCGGCAATTATCAGCGGCTTTGCCGGAATCCTTTTGAATAGGTTGCTGACCAATTTCCTGGGTATATCATTCCTGGCACAGGTCCTGAATCTCGGCCTCGCCGGTCTCGTAGCACTGGTGATATGCTACATAGCGTGTATGCTACTGGGTGTGACTGAAGCAAGGGACTACATAAAGCGACTCGTAAAGAAATAACCCCCATGCTGCGCAAATACGAAATTCGAAATCCGAAACACTAAACAAATTCAAAGCACGAAATTCAAATATCAAAACTCAATAATGTTTTGTTTCTAAAAACCGACAATGTCTTTTCCTGATGTTCTGCTGTTCTGATATTCTGCCCACTGATCTTCTGATACTCTGATATGCTTATCCATGGATCGGTCTACGCGATACTGCTTGCGGAGTTCGTTTCTTTTTATGTTCAAAGCATGCCCTCGGAGCGAAAGCGTAGGGGGTAGAGACCTGACCCCACAAAGTCTTCAATTACATAATAACACAATGACATAATTACTATATTGATGACAGTTAGACGTTGGACGTTGCCTTTCTGCGAGATTGTCCCGTGCGAAGCGCGAGGATCCTCGTTTCTGATTAATCAGAAACGGGACCGCGCCCGCCTGCGGTGGGCTCGCAATGATGATTGTAGTTTGATTGGTTTTTTGTTGGGGGTTGGTGCCCAGCTAGGGAGCGCAGCATCTCGTGCCACGCTCCCCTTTTGGATACTCCTGATTCTTATCTAACCCAAATGACTTTGGAAAGTTCTGAAGTATTACCCGCTTCGGTTTTAATGAAGTAAATACCCGAAGCAAATTTGTCGAGGCTGATGGAAAATTCACCAGAGCCGTTCAACATGCCGTAATCCCGGCTATCAACCATGCGTCCTGCGGCATCGTAAATCTGAAGACGCACTGCAGTCTGTTCGGTAAGAGAATACGACAGTTTGTAAGGGTGCGCATACGAAACCAGCGGGTGTATGCTGAAGTGCCCCGTCTGCCTTATGACCGGCACTTCTTCAACCCCGGTACTCGTCAAATCACCGGTCACACACAGCGCAAATGGCTGTGGACCAAACGGACAGTTCGGTGCCGAGACGCGGATCGTCCAGTTACCGGTCGACGGCGCGTTTATGCGTACACATTCTTCAACATTGAGTGTGTCATAACTACCACCAGTGGTTGACTGTCCACCCGAATAGACATTACCCTTGTATTCGTTGTTACTCGGGTCTGTCACCCTAAGATGAAGGTCATTAACCAGCTTGATGCCGGCACCACCCGTGCCCGGATAATCACTCCACACCAAAGCAACACGCAGCGGCACCGTGTTTGACGCAACATCGTATGTATACTCGATGTACTCTCCGGTCGATAGACCAACTCCGTTATCGACGACTGCAAGATCCTTCGCATCACCGCTAAAGTGCAACACACTATCCAGGTCAACACGGCCCCAGCCAACATTGTTGTCAGGTACCGTGTAACCACTGATATTTGCATCTGCACAATTAATAAGCATCGCCTTGAGTAATGCAGCTGATGGGATCAGTGAATCGGCTGGATTCGCGGCGCCGGTAGGATACCAACCCTCAACAAGATATTGCCGGACCAAAGCTGCCGCACCGGCCACACTTGGGGCTGCCATGCTCGTACCATCCATCATTGTATATCCATTGTCAGTCATACCATACACCGAATAGACTGTCTGCCCCGGCGTAATTATGGTTGGCTTGATACGACCATCCTGAGTTGGACCGCGACTCGAATAGTAGTAAATCTGGTTCAACTGATTACCGTTGCGACAGCCACCTACAGAAATGCAGTTCTTCGCTGTGGCGGGTGAACCTACGGTCATTGCACCCGGCCCATTATTGCCACTTGAGAAACAGAGCAGAAAATCTCTGAACAAGTAGACAAAGAAATCAACAGCCATTGCTTCGGAAGTGTACTGGCCATTAACCGGGTTACCCCAGGAATTCGACATGATCTTTACACTACCCGCTGCGTTGCCCGTGTACGGTATGATGAAGAGATTGTAGAGATTGCTCGGAATGTAAACGCTGCCCAGTGAACCACCACCATCGCAGACAAAGAGCCGGCTGTTCATCGCCACGCCGTCGTTACTACTCGGACTACCCATCACATCATCGTTAGCACAAACCGTGCCGCCGACATGGCTGCCATGACAGTAATTGCACGCCTCATCACCAAAATCAGCATATCCGGGTCCGTATGTGTTTGCCTGTTTGTACGCAACAATCTTTCGGTCCGAAGGATAATCACCCCAGGTTGTGATCCATGAGGAACTCGTGCTTCGAAAGGCATAATGAGAGGTCCGGACTCCACTGTCACATATGCTCACGAGCTGTCCTTCGCCCCTGATACCCATATCCCAGACACGGCGATTCTGAGGAGAAGCAGTCTGCACGACCCACTGCACGTTGCTGTTGTGCAACTCCATCTTGTGCCACGGCTCAATCCAGTTGACCTCCTCGAGATTCGCAATTCCAGGAATATGCACCAGGTCAATATCACATCTGATTATGTTGTACCATTCACTGGTCGAGACATCAACAATCTGAGCAGCTATCTGTTCGAGAAAGTCCAAAACGCTGGTCAATTCGGCATCGGGGTAGAGTATGATAGTCACGGTATGAATACCTTGTAGGTTTTTAAATTCTTCTTGCCCGGACAACTTGTAAGCAGGTTGATAAATACCTACCCAATCAATAAATCCAAGCTGCATAACCTCGTTTTTCACCGTTTCGCTCATCTTCACCAAGAATGCATAGTTGGGAAGATAAGAGTACACCCTGGCGCCGGCCATTTCAATTTGCTCCACGTACTCAGGGTACACCGGACCGCTGCAATGCACGAGGTAGTAATCTGACGCTGTGCGCGCCAGTGACTGTGGCAAATCGGGTCCAGGTCCATTGATGTCAAACTTTATGCCGTTGGAGAAATAGATCCAATGTGCATCATTGTAAGGCGCCGGCGTAAATTGATGAATCGTACCGCCATCGACTACACCGTAAAGTCCTTCGTATCCAAAGGCTAACCCTAATAATAGCACCAGAGTCACGATCATTGTCTTTTTCATATCAACTCCTTTCCTAAGAAATAGTCAGAGGGTTCCCCTCGTCCATCGAACCTCTCGACGGACTCGGGATACTCAGTTTCACTATCGCATCAAAGAACAGATGCGAGTGAAACTGGTAGGGGTTGGGATGCTTGACGTGATTCTAGATACTCGATACTTGATTCAAGAATCGGATGTTGGTTTCTAGCGTCTCAACCCTAACC
>DAOVAN010000036.1 GCA_030671005.1 Caldifarciminota bacterium | reverse complement strand
CCCATCCCTTGCAGGGTATGTTTCGTCTTTTCGTACACATGATGCTCCTCAGGCGTGAGCTCGATAGTAATTGGAAAAAGCAGACGTTGCGACTGCACCCGCCCCTTCATGATGGATTCATAAATGACGCGCTCATGGGCAACATGCTGATCAACGATTATCAGGCCGGACTTCGTCTGCGCAAGAATGTAAGTATTATGAAGTTGCCAGAACTCCTCGGAACCACTGGCAGGCTCGACTCTCTCTTTCTCATCATACGTCATGACGACATCCTGCACAAACCGCTGCGGTTTCGTTCCAGCACTTCTAGCCCCGTGTTGCACTGTATCATACTCGACGGCGGCTGTTTGCTTGTAAATCTCCCGCTTGATGACTTGCTGCAAAAGGTCCATGATATAGCGTTCATCCTGAAACTTCACCTCACTCTTTGTAGGATGAACGTTGACGTCAACAGACTGTGGCTCAACCTGGATATCGAGTGCGAACGCGGGAATATTCTGGGGATTCTGGTAAGCCTCCATTATTGTTCGAAAAAGACGCGGATATCTAACTGGCCTCGAATTGACATAAATGTAGGTCAGCTTGTGTTTTGCGGATAGTCCAGGGCGCGACAACACGCCGGTGATCCGTGCCTGCCCCAGCTGAAAATCGACGCTTGTCAAGAGTTCGGTGACCTGTCTGGGCAATAGTATTGTTGCCCTCTGATACATCGAGTCACCGGGTTGCAGGTTCAAGACCTCCTTACCCGAGACAGTAACGCTGAATGCGACCCCTGGACAGACAACGGCGTAGGTCTTTACCAGTTCAATGATCAAGCGCCGTTCCCAGGCCGCAGACTTCAGGAACTTAGAGCGTGCCGGTAAGTTATAGAAAAGATCCGATACCTTGACTCTTGTGCCCTTTGGTCTCGCTGAGTCATACACGCCCTTTATCTTACCCGCCTCAGCAACAATCCTGGTGCCAATTGTGCCGTTTGATGTTTCCATCTCGAATAAAGACACGTGCGCAATACTCGCCAGCGCCTCACCTCGAAAGCCAAACGTTTTTATATTTTCGATATCCCCAATCGATGTGATCTTGCTGGTCGCATAACGCTCGAGGGCAAGCTGGGCATCTTCCCGGCTCATACCCTGACCATCATCATTGACCAAACATTTCTCCTTGCCTCCATTGCCTATGTCCACTTCGATTCTTTTTGCATGGGCATCCAATGAGTTTTCGAGTAATTCTTTGATTACCGATGAGGGACGCGTTATCACCTCGCCCGCAGCGATCTTGCCGCGGACATCGGGTGATAGTACACGGACGTACGGCATGGTCTATTCTACAAAAGATTTTAGCAAAGTCAAGTAAGTACAGAATTAGATTATTCTTATCATAAAAAAAGGCTTAGCCGTAAATGAACACGGCTAAGCCTAAACTCCACTCCTGTTTTCGTCTCTTATTTCAAAACGTGCAAAGGTACGTCTCCGAGTTTCTTTATGAAACGGGTAATCAGGCGGGCCGCCCTCTCGATATCCTTGAGGGAAACTATCTCCACGGGTGTATGCATATACCTCAAAGGAATACCAACGATACATGTCGGTATACCCTCCCGATTGAACGCGATATCATCGGCATCAGTACCGGTCCTACTCGGCACCGGCTCGACCTGATAGGATATCTCTAATTCCTTTGCCGTCGTCACCAACAGGTCGTGCATTCTCGCGGGCACTGTCGCGCCTCGGACAATTGTCGGACCGCTGTCCAGAGGAAAGCACTCATGCTCCTTCAAGTCCGGATACTCGGCATGTGAAACGTCGACAACAACTGCGTAATCGAGGGGCAGCTTGTAGGCGTGCGTCCGGGCACCGAGACCGGTGTACTCCTCCTGGCTTGTTGCAACAAAGTATACACTCAGGACATGGTCCATCTTTGCCAGTTCCCTCAAAACCAGAATACCACATGCCACGCTTGCCCGATTGTCCAGGGCTTTTACACTCCTCAAATCGCCCTGCAGTTTTTGGTACTTCCCGGCAAATGCAATATAATCACCTACGCCGATACTCTTCTTCACAAGCATAGGCGCCATGCCGACATCGACAAAAAGATCGGTTAACGGCAGCACTTTACCGCGTTCCTCCTTCCCAACAAGATGGGGTGGCTTAACGCCGACATAACCTCGATACTTCTTTTTTCCGAGTATCGTCACCTCTTGGCCAGGCAGTATCCGAACATCAGTACCTCCAATTTCTGTGAAGAATATGCGCCCGGCGTCGTCAATTCTGCTCACCATATACCCTATTTCATCGATATGACATGCCAGCATTATGCCCCGCTTGCCCGAGCCTTTGAGATGGGCACTCACACTGCCATCGTCGCCTATGACACAACGAATATTATCGGCGCTCAAGGTCTTTACAATTACTTCCTGAACGTCGCCTCCGTAGCCCACACCAATTGCCAGAGTAAGTTTTTCCAAGAGCGCATCAACGTTTTCCATAGCGTGGCCTCCTATAGGCCGACCTAGTGCTGCGGCGTCTTGCGCTATCTGCCGTACCTTCCTCCAGACTACAAAATACGAGACTGCCTTTATCTGACGTAATCATTGTCAACACGCGAGCGTTGACTACATGATTCACCTGCTTCGCTGCGTTCTCAACGATTATTTTCACGCCCTCAATATAGCCCACACCTTCGTGAGCCCGCAAACCCTTTTTGAGAATCCTAACCGAAATCAATCGGTCGGGCGTGAATATCGGGATCAGTGTCCGGTATAGCTCTCGTACATCAATGACCCTCACCTTAGGATAGGATTTTGCCTGCCGACAGAGTTCGTCGGAAACCGTAAAAAGCTTTGCCTTTTTCTTTTTGGCAATTTTCAAAACACACGCCTCTTCAATCAAACCGTCACCCTGATCAGCAATAAATTCAACTGGCGCGCTCCTTTGCAACGAAGAAATTGCCCTTTCTCCATTGGAACCGCTAACCTTTCGCACGATGGAACACACTAATTGCGGGACAATGATCTTGCCCTCGAAGAACTTCTTGCTGAACAATTGAATTATCCGGCCATCGAGGATACTCGAAGAATCCAGAACAAACCTATCGACACTCTTAAAAAGCACCATGTTTCCTCCTAACTCTCACTACAGCATCAGTTCAATGTTATTTTCACAGCCTCTTTCACTTCGTCAACCGTAACGACATCAATCTTGTGTTTCTTCAGGTTGCGCATACCCTTACGGGGTATGATCGCGGCCTTGAAACCTAACTTGTCTGCTTCGTTTAATCTCGATTCCAGGCCATAGACCGGCCTCACCTCGCCACCCAAACCAACCTCGCCGATTAATACGGTACCCTTCTCAATAGCTTTATTCTTCATTGACGAAGCGATGGCAAGGATAAGTCCCAAATCGCATGAAGGTTCCACCACTTTGATGCCCCCAACCGCATTCACGAAGCAATCCACTCCGTGTACATTGATACCAACCCGTCTTTCCAAAACAGCCAGAAGCATCGCCAACCTCCTGTAATCGATGCCAGTCGCCACGCGTTGAGGATAATTGAAAGAAGTCGGACTGGTCAGGGCCTGCACTTCTACCAACAACGGCCTGGTACCTTCAATGACCGAGGTAACTGCAGAGCCCGACGCAGTTGAATCAGATATGAACAGACTGGAGGGATTCGCCACTTCACTCAGACCCGCCTCCGTCATTTCAAATACTCCAATCTCATTGGTCGACCCAAAGCGATTCTTGATTGCTCTCAAGATTCGATATTGCTGGGTCTTATCGCCCTCAAAATAGAGGACCGTGTCAACGATGTGTTCGAGAGTCTTTGGCCCAGCAATAACGCCGAATTTTGTCACGTGACCGATCAATACCGTGGTCACCTCTCTCTCCTTTGCGAAACGCATCAAATCACCACCACACTCTCTTACCTGAGCAACGCTGCCAGGTGCTGAAGTCAAGCTAGACTTATATATTGTCTGAATTGAGTCTATCACCATCAATTCCGGATTCAGGTCACGCGCCGAGTCGAGGATCGAATCGAGCTCGGTTTCCGAGAGCAGATCGATACTGGCGGCAATACTCCCGAGACGTTCGGCGCGTATCCGAATCTGGTGCGGTGATTCCTCGCCGCTGGCATATAGTATATGGCTGCCGTTCCTGGCCAAGAGTGCGGATATCTGCAGCATCAGGGTCGATTTTCCAATACCGGGATCACCACCCAATAACACTAGTGAGCCCTTGACGAATCCACCGCCGAGAACGCGGTCCAGTTCTGACATGCCAACACTCTTGCGGTCTTTTTTCGTGAATGGAATATCCTGCAGTGATACCGGTTGCGAACCCTTCGCTTTCCGGGTGGTCTTCTTCTTTTCGATAGGTTCCTCAACCATGGTATTGTATGCGCCACACTCAGGACACCTGCCGAGCCATTTCGGCGCATACGCGCCGCAGTCCTGACATGCAAACCTGGTTTTCATATTAGTGATTTGATGTTACCGGCTTCTCAGAATACCTTTATCTGCAGGTACTTCTTAGGGTTGGCATTAATATCTTCAATGAGCGACTTCAAGGCGAGATTCGTCTCCCTGATCTCTTCATAGAGTTCATCAGACTTCAGCAACTTGCCAAACGTACCGTCACCTTTGACAAGCATCGATAATGAATCCAACCTGTAGGCAAGCTTTTCTATCCTGTCCACTGGTTTCTTCACCATAACTGTCAAATGTTCAAGACTCTTGCCGATATCGTTGGAAAGCTTGCGCACGGCTTCATCCAGGTCTGGAATCTCGATCTTCCCAAATGTTGTGATGAGGCTATCGAGTTGAGCGGCCAATTCTTCAAGCTGGAGTGAACCACTAGCGCCGTAGTAAATCTGTGGTACCTCCTGGCTCCTTCCGGGCGTTACTTTCACGTACTTATCCGCGCCAATATAACTCACGGCACGGATGGCAATGTGTGTGTCTTCAGGAAGGAATATGTCTCGATCCATGGCAAGCACTACAAGCACGTGGTCACGTTCTATCTGCAATGATTTCACCTTCCCTTTTTCTATTCCGAAGACGAGAACAGGATCACCAACCCTCAGTCCCTCAACATCTTCAAATTGTACCTTTATGTCATATGTGTTGCCAAAACTGATTCTTCCGGAAAGCCATGTGTATAGCACTATGAAGACAATAATACCAATGATTACAAATATGCCAACAAGGGTTTCTTTCAATCCTCTAATCATAAAGTTCCTTTTTTATTTTCGCCAACTTGTTTATGCATCCTTTCTTGAGCATGTAAATTTCGTCACCCACTGCCTTGGCTGTATCCAGGTCATGGGTTACTACAATACCGCTACTGGTATGACTCTTTTTCAGATTATTCATTACCCCGACAACCTTATCGGTCATAATCGGGTCAAGCGCGGTCGTCGGTTCATCGTAAAACAGATACTTGGGGTCGAGCGCCAACGCCCGAGCTACCGCAACGAGGCGCTTCATACCTCCGGAAAGAGATTGTGGATATAGATGCGCCCTCCCGGCCATGCCAACAATATCAAGCAGGCAGCACACACGCTCTCTTATTTCCTTCGACGGCATGGCGGTGTGTTCAGTCAAAGGCAATGCGATATTATCGGCAACATTCATCGAATCGAACAGCGCAGTGCCTTGGAACACAAAACCAACCTGCTTTCTGATCTCATAAATCTCTTCGTCGGTCGCTGACTGTATTGACTTGCCATCGAACAGCGCCTCACCATTGTCTACCGGCAAGAGTCCTAACATGGCTTTCAGGAGCACGCTCTTTCCAGTACCTGAAGGTCCGAGGACGACCACCAGACTCGCATCATTGATGCAAAAAGAAACGCGATCGAGTACAATCAGAGGACCAAATCTCTTAGACAGATTCTTTACCTCAATCATCCGAATATCACCAACGCAACGAGAAAATCTAGCATGAGCACAAGAACCGAAGCAGTCACGACCGCATAGGTGGCGGCTCGGCCCACCTCACGAGCTCCACCCCGGACCTTGAAACCAAAATAACACCCAGACGTAGCAATGACCACCGAGAAGAACAGCGCCTTTACTAAACCGCCGAAAAACTCTTTGGCGTAGAAGAAATGCGTGAGTCCATAGTTGAATACGCCGAATGGTACATCCAAGAAGAAATGTGCGTATGCACCGCTCACGAGCAAGGAGTCGAACTCGGCGATTACCGTCAGCACTGGCAACGCGATGAAGGTTCCCATGATTCTTGGTAGACTCAAGAAGCGGTAGGGATCGATCGCCATGGTCTCCAGCGCGTCTATCTGCTCGGTAACACGCATCGTCCCGATCTCAGCGGCCATGGATGAAGCGCACCGGCCGCTCACCATCAAGGCGGTGAGTATCGGTCCCAGCTCAATCATGACCATACGCCCCACGGTGGCGCCGAGAATGAAGCGGGGCATGGTACCGGCTATCTGATATGAAGTCTGGACGATGGAAACCAATCCAACGAATGCGGCGATGATCAGAATAATCGGCAATGAGCCGATGCCGACCTCATAAACCTGGTTTAATATGCGGTGCCTTGCTGTTTTCAAATGCCATGATATGAATACGCTGCGGAAAAAGAAAGAAGAAAAATCACCGATCGCACTAAAAAGATTCACTCGGTTCCTCAATGATTTCCTCTTCCCTGAGTGTCAAGTTTGCAAACTGTGTATACTCATTGATGAATCCAAGTTCATTCATACCGGTGGGACCATTACGTTGCTTTGCTACGTTAATCTCGGCTATCCCTTTCTTGTCGGTTTGTGGGTCATAGACCTCATCCCGGTAGATAAAAATCACGACATCGGCGTCCTGTTCAATTGCTCCGCTCTCACGCAAGTCGGCCAATATCGGGCGCTTGTGTTCACGATGTTCTGGCATTCTGGATAGCTGAGATACCGTGACCAGAGGAAGATCCAGCTCTTTCGCCAATGCCTTCAAGGATCTTGATATATCGGAGATCTCTTGTTGTCTCGAAAATTGCCGGCCGATTTTTGGGCCTTCGAGGAGCTGCAAATAGTCAACAATGAGCATTCCGATATTGTAATCCGCCTTCAGGCGCCGGGCTTTCGCCTTCAGCTCATATATTGATAGCTGAGCTGAATCGTCGATGAATATCGGAGCCTTGTCAAGGTTACCGGCCGCGGTGGCCAGGTTCACCCAATCCTCGTTGCGTAGCATACCCCTTCGCAAATTCCTTAGACTCACCTTTGCCTCACTGCACAACAGCCTCTGGACCAATGCTTCACCAGACATCTCCACTGAAAAAATACCGATCGGGATGTTATTCTTTATTGCCGCGTAAGATGCAACGTTGAGCACGAAGGCGGTCTTACCCATTGAAGGTCTTCCTGCAACGACAATGAAATCACTTTTCTGGAATCCAGATGTTAACTCATCGAGTTCATAATATCCTGTTTCGACACCGGTCACCATCCTCGCACCGCGCATCGACTCGGCAGTCTCAATGATTTTTGTTATGTAGCCTCTTATGCTGATCGGCTCTTTACGCAAGCCCTTTTCCTTGATTTGAAAAACAGTGTTTTGCGCATAATCGACCAACTCAGCAGCGGTCTGATTATCTTCAAAACTGTTCTTCAGGAGCTCCATGGAGACCTGTATGACATTACGCTTTATTGCTTTATCCAAAACGACACGCGCATGATGCTCAACGTTCGCAGTGGTCAACACGTTCGCTACCAAGTTGGACAGATATTCAGGACCGCCCACCTCGTCAAGCATTTTGTTCTGTTTAAGCCAGTCAGTAATCGTGACCAAGTCTGAGGTTATGTTCTTGTCGAACAGATTGAGAACGGCACGGAATATCTTCTGATTGGCAACCTGGTAGAAATGCTCCTCACTCAGGATCTCCATTGCCTTGGGCAATGCATTTGAGTCAAGCAGTATCGCCCCCAGTACTGATTCCTCGGCTTCAAGAGAATGAGGAGGAACTCTTTTCTCTTCCATCTACTTCCTCTTTCGATCGGACATTTGCCTCATACACTCGTCTAGAATGCAGTTTGCCAAATGCCACTTCGTTTGCATTTCGGATTTAGTCGACCCACCCTGGGGTCTTAGGATACTTGCTTTGATCTGTGTCTGCCCGATCGCAGCTGGCGAATTGAGCACAACGAGATCGAGTTTCTTAGACTTTAGCTTGTCTCTGGCACGTGACAGCTGGTTTTTATCCTCCAACGAAAAACCAACTACGGTCTTCCCCGCTTTGCGCTTGGTTACTTGCGCGAGCAGATCCACATTCTTCTCTAAATTGACGGTGAGAGCCTTGTTATGTATCTTTGAACCTGCAGTCTTTTTTGGCCGGTAATCACCCACCGCAGCAGCCATTAGCAAACAATCGCACCAAGCAAAATTATCCCGCAAAGCAGCCAGCATTTCCCCGGATGTACGAACCCTCCTTATCTCTGCTTCTTCGGGTAAGGGACACGTCACTTCACCGAATATCCCCTTCACGTTGCCACCGCGGCAAAAGATTGCACGTACCAGTTCAGCAGCCATCATGCCAGAAGACCGGTTCGTCACAACGCGTGCCGGATCGATGTCTTCTTCGGTCCGGCCACCAGTAACAAGAAAATTCTTGTCCGGTAGAACGCTGCGCTTTTCGAATACGGAATTAATCTTACTCAGGATAATGCTGACCGATGGAAACCGACCACGCCCTACCCTTCCCGAGGCCAGTGCGCCAACGCTTGGCTGGAGAAAATGATACCCGTGTTCTTTCAAAGCAGTCACGTTCTCCTGGACTATACTATTTTCCCACATGCCCACGTCCATCGCCGGCACAAAGAGAATCGACTTGGGAAACGAAAGCAATGTGGTTGAGAGCAAATCATCACCAATACCAGAAGCCGCCTTTCCTATGATATTCGCGGTTGCGGGCGCAACGACAAGAATATCTGCCCACTCAGCAAGGGTCAAGTGCTTCATACCCTTGGTTAGAGCAAATTGGTCAAGATACACTTCGTTATTTGATAGTGTCTGACAGGTTAAGGGCGTAACAAAACTCTGGGCGGATTTAGTGAGGATCATTCGAACCTCGGAACCCTTCTTCTGTAATAACCTCGCTATTTCCAATGATTTGTAGGCCGCAATCGACCCACATATGCCCAGCAAAACCTTCATTCGTTAAACTTGATTTTTCCGCTCAATAACTTTCTCATTGATTCCAGTATTGGATTGAGCTTTTCGTCCGCAAGGCCTTTGCCCTGTTCTTCCTTGAGCCTCCGTGCTTCCAAGGAAGCGACGTTGATTGCCTTGTATTTGTTCTGAAACTTATGCCAGATTTTCTCAATGGGGACTATCATTAAACCTCCTTCACTATTCTATGCAAATACTCTACTGTGTCAATCCTAGTAATCAAAACCCTTTCTTGCCTGTACGCCTTTGTTGAAGTAGTGCTTCAATTCACGGCATTCGGTAATCAAATCTGCAAACTGAACCAGCTCTTCAGGCATGTACCTGCCGGTCAATATCAATTCCATCTGCTCAGGGATCTTCTTTACTAACGTGATTACCTCTTCTACTCCTACTAATCCGAAATTGACGGCAACGTTTATCTCATCAAGGATCACCACATCATACTCTCTACTCACAATCACTTCGTCAGCTCGGGCAAGTGCTTTCTTTGCCAGGCGAACATCTTCTTTGTCAGGATTTTCAGGGTTCACGAAATCAGGCCGACCGTACTGTTCGATGGTGAAATCAGGCAACTTCTTCGCAGCCTCGAGTTCACCATAATTGATTTTCCCTTTCATAAACTGAATCATCATTACCTTAAGCCCATGGCCCACCGCACGCAACGCGAGACCAAGAGCCGCGGTTGTCTTTCCCTTACCACTCCCCGTATAGATATGTATCATATTGTACCTCTAAAAATGCCTAAATCCGCCTACGGCGTCCTAAATACCTAAATAGCCCTGTAGGAATTTAGGAATTTGGGTGTTTAGGAATTTATCCTTGTAGAGCGTCATACGCTAGTTCAATAGCCTGCAATCACCCGCGATCACATGTTCAATACCGTAGTCAGCACGCATGACGATCAAGCCACCCTGCTGATCAATATCGAGTACCTTGCCTACGATCTCTCTGTCCGGGAGTTCGATCCTCACATCGCGACCAAGCATCGCCGAATTTTTTCGCCACTTGGCAAGCAGTGTCTCAACCTGTTCTTCCTTCAAAGCCATGTAGTTTTCGTCGAGTGCCCTGCACAGATGTTGATAGAATATCTGTGTATCAAAATGCTTTTTCGTCTCAAGGAGTATGGAGCTGGCCCTCTGCTTCAAATCATCAGGAAATTCTCGAACATTCAAATTTATGCCCATCCCCAGTATGACTTTGTTGTCATTGATTTCCGTTAAGATACCAGCAATTTTCTTACCATTAAGTAATATGTCATTAGGCCATTTAATAGCAGGTGTAATATCATAATTGTGAAACGCCTCGCAAATTGCCACCCCGGCAGTCAAAGGAATCAGGTAATTCTGACATTGATGGAGCAAAACCGACATCCACATACCGCCTTCCGGAGAATACCATGCCCGTCCCTTTCTCCCTTTGCCCGCGGTCTGAACATCAGCAACTACTACAGTTCCTTCTGGTGTTTCGTTGAGTATCTGCTTGACGTAGTCGTTTGTAGAATTCGTCTCGGTGAGGTGATAGAATTTGCTTCCGATGATCATTAGATCCAGTGTTGTGTTACTCAGTCTTTTTGAGAATCATGGCAACGACCGTCTTATCATTGCCACCCATGCTCGACAACATACCGTATGGCCGACTCGGGTCGATTTCTATCTGATAATCACCGGCTTTTCCTGAAAGTTGATGCACCACATCAATTGCCTGACGAACACCAGTGGCACCGGTCGGATGACCGTAGCCAATCAAACCGCCCGAAGTATTGGTTGGAATACTTCCGTCGCGTTTCGTGTTGCCGTCTTTGACAAAGGCGGCACCTTCACCATAACCAGCAAAACCCGCCGCTTCGATAGCCAACAGACCAGCAACGGTGAAGCAATCATGCACCTCTAAGACGCTAAGGTCTTTTGCCTCGATACCAGCCCTTTCATACACACGCCTCGCAGCGACTTCGCATGTGCTGAGTTTAGTCAAATCAGGCGGCGGTGTAGTCAAATTATCCTGTACTTGCGCGTATGCGACTACCTCGACCGCATCCTTCTTTTCGACGCCTATCTTCTCAAGACCCTCTTCCGAGGTGAATATCAACGCTGCTGCGCCATCAGAAACCTTTGAACAATCAAACACGTTAATGTACTCGCAGAACGCTTTTGGGTTAGCCTTTGTCATGCCGGTGGCGAAGAGATCAGCATTCTTATTGTGGTATTCTTGAGCCTTGGGATTCTTGCGAGCATTATCTATTGCATTTACATACCATTGGGCCATACCCGGACGCATATTATCATAACCGAATTTGTCAAAACAAGCACCTGCGCGCTGTGAGAATTGATCCGGGAAGAAATACGCGTGACCATTTTTCCGTTCGCCGGAAAACCAACCAGCAGCAGCCAAATAATCCGCGCCGTAGATTGCCTTCACGCTATTCTGCACCTCGACGCCCATGCAGAGTGTGACATCGGCGAGATCGGCAAGGATAGTCTTTACAGAAGCCACCAATGCCAAGCCTCCAGAATCACACGCACCCTCGACACGCGTGCACGGCTTGTACTGAAACGTCGGATGGACCATTGGGAAGAAACCGCCGAGATTACCCTGACGGCAAAATCGCTCAGCAACAAAATTACCGATGACTCCTTCACCTATATTTTCCGGGTTCTCTATCTGCTCAATAGTACCCAACCCAGCTTCTTTTATGTAATGTTCTATACCAGGACGTGGTTTCTTTGGATGAAACTCTTTTCTACCCGTGCCCAATGATATAGTATAAAAACCAGCACAGGCATAAATCTTCTTCCTGAAAAAAGACATACTATCTCCTTTCGAATAACAAATGCCTAAATACCTAGAAGCCTAAATACCTAAAGCAGCGATTTAGGCATTTAGGAATTTTGGAATTTTTAGGTATTTGTCATGTGTAGTCATTTCTAGTAGCAAATGCCTAAATACCTAGATACCTAAACACCTAAAAGTCTGTTTAGGATTTTAGGTATTTTGGCCGCCACAGGCGGGTTTAGGCATTTTATGTATAATCATTAATCGGTCCGTAGAGCCAGAAGAAACCGTTGGTGAGGACGGCGTTCACGTCGTCACCTGAATTTGCTACACCATTATTCACCAGATTTTGCGCAATTT
>DAOVAN010000104.1 GCA_030671005.1 Caldifarciminota bacterium | reverse complement strand
CACGAGTTCAATACTGAATATACTACTAAGACTGGAAATTAAAGGTCATGTGAAACAATTACCTGGTATGTCGTTTGTGAAGAATTTCGAAAAGTAGATTAAGATATTAACTGTTTAGGTATTTAGGCGTTTTATCTAATTTAGGTGTTTGAATTTACTTATTCACATCTGATTACCTTGGTCCAATCTTCCATTTAGGTATTTGTATTAATCTATTTTCGTCTAGTTACCCACAAAACTGATTACCGTGATTTAATCCTACGTTTAGGCATTTAGGTATTTTTTCTATTTTAGGTATTTGTTTTTACGTCCCCATTTCCCAAGACGACAAGTACCGACGCTGCTCGGGCGTGAGTTTGTCAATCTTTATACCCATTGATTTCAACTTCATACTGGCTATCTCCTGATCCAGCTCCACAGGCAAGCAATATACGCGATTCTCGAGGTCTTGATGATCCAGGATGTATTCGACGGCGAGTGCCTGATTGGCAAATGACATATCCATGACCATTGCCGGATGGCCCTCAGCCGCAGCCAGATTCACCAACCTACCCTCGGCGAGCAAATAAATCCTTCTACTATTTTTCAGCGTATGTTCCTCACACGATTTTCTGATCAGACGTTTTTTCCTGGATATCTTCTTCAAGGCCGGTTTATCTATCTCAACATCGAAGTGGCCAGAATTAGCAATGACGGTACCGTCCTTCATCTTCAGCATGTGCTCTTTCCTGATTACATTGATATCGCCGGTCACCGTCACGAACACATCACCAATCTTTGCTGCCTCGGACATCGGAAGAACCGTGTAGCCGTCCATGCGTGCCTCAAGCGCCTTTACCGAATCAACCTCGGTCACAATGACCTGGGCACCCATACCCTTGGCCCGCATAGCTAGACCACGCCCGCACCAACCATAGCCAGCGACCACAAAATTACTACCACTGATGAGAATGTTCGTGGCTCTAAGGATGCCGTCAATCGTCGATTGTCCAGTACCATAGCGATTATCAAAGAGATGCTTGGTCAGGGAGTCGTTGACCGCAATAATAGGAAATCTCAAAACCTTATCACGCTCCATCTGCTTCAATCTTATGACCCCGGTCGTTGTCTCTTCGGTACCACCCATTATTCCGGTCAGTCTCTTCTTGTGCACAGTGGAAATGAGGTCGGCCCCATCATCGATCAGAATCTCTGGCCGGCGCGCAATCACTTGATTCATGTTGGCGTAGTATTCTTTTCGCGAATCACCCCGGCAGGCAAAAACCCCAATGTTCTCACTGGCTAAGGCGGCTGTCACGTCATCCTGCGTCGATAAGGGATTCGAGGCACAAAGCGCAACCTCAGCACCACCGGCTCTTAAGGTTCGCATCAAGTTTGCGGTCTCGGTAGTGACGTGCAAGCAACAACCGATGCGTCGATTCCGGAGCGTCTTCTCCTTTTTGAATCTCTCACGGACAGCCTTCAAAACCGGCATCTTCGCATCTGCCCAGTCAATTCTCTTGTACCCTTCGGGTGCTAGACTTTTGTCACTAATATTGTAATCCATCAGCTTCACCGCCTTCATTTAACGCCTGCCTCACGTTTAATAGCATCTGCCATGTCACAAACCTCCCAGGTAAATCCTTCTTCTTCGCGTCCGAAATGTCCGTAGCATGCGGTCCGGCGGAATATGGGTCGGCGCAGATTTAACTTGTCAATCATTCCTTGTGGTGTGAAATCAAAGAGCTTGCGTAAAATCGTGACGATTTTTTCATCATCAATTTTTGAGGTGCCGAATGTATTGACGGTGATCGAAGTTGGTTCGGCAACGCCGATCGCATATGAAACCGAAATTTCAGCTTTCTTACAGATACCTGAAGCAACAATATTCTTGGCAACATATCTCAACATATAGGATGCTGAACGGTCGACCTTTGTCGGATCCTTACCAGAAAAACATCCCCCACCATGGTGCCCGATGCCGCCGTAGGTATCGACCATGATTTTCCTGCCCGTGACACCGGTGTCGCCCTGCGGACCACCAACCACAAATCGACCAGTTGGATTGATCATCAGCTTCGTCTTATCATCGATCAGCTCAGTAGGAATTATTTCCTCAATGACCAACTTCTTCAAGTCAGCGTGCAACTTCTCGTTACTAACACCAGGGTGATGTTGTGCCGAGAGAATGACTGTATCTACCCGAACTGGCTTGTCTTTCTTATATTCAATGGTCACCTGTGATTTGCCATCCGGGTGCAGGTAGCCAACGATGTTAGTCTTTCTGATTTCCGTAAGACGCCGGACAACTTTATGGGCCAGCATTATTGGCAAAGGCATGAGCTCGGGCGTCTCATCGGTTGCGTAACCATACATCATACCCTGGTCTCCGGCACCGCCGATATTCACACCGAGGGCAATGTCGCCTGATTGCTCCTGAATGGCTGAGATCACGGCACAGGTATGAGCATCAATACCCATATCCGCATCCGTGTAGCCCACATCATATAGTAGTGCCCGTACGATATCAGGTATCTCGATATAGCAGTTTGTTGATATCTCACCGGCAACGAAGATCATGCCCCGGGTTGCCAGCGTCTCACACGCAACCCGGCCAAACGGGTCTTTTTCCATTATTGCATCCAAAAGTGCGTCTGATACTTGGTCACATACTTTGTCAGGATGTCCTTCAGTAACTGATTCAGAAGTAATAAAATAGTGTTCCATTTGCCTCCTTTTCATGAATTATAGACAAATCCGGGTAAAAATCAAGATTCTAATGCTTTTAGCCATGGCCCAGTACTTTTTTCTTCGTTATTATTAGATACAAGTCTTCATATTATACTCCTCGATATGGGCTTTGCCTTCGGTTCCCTTGACAAAACCAATACCCTGGTGTAATCTATTGGGCTACAATCGTGTCATTTACGACACCTGTGAGGTGTTCTGTGAGAAGTCTTTGATAATAGGCGCTACCATATGATGTACGAATGTTCGATTTGAACAACTGTTTGAACATCTAGGAGACTGCTAATCGTCCATTTATGTGTTTCAATAATCCTGTTTACTGCAGTCAGTGGTAAGATTCAGGGCACGGTAACCGACGGCGAGGCGAATGAGCCGATACCCTATGCCAACGTCTTGGTGCTGGATACCGAAATAGGAGCGGCCACAGACAACGAGGGTAACTTCTTCATCCTCAATGTGACGCCTGGTGAATATGTTGTCGAGATTTCATGTATTGGCTACGGGACTAAACGTGTCGAGAATGTCGTGGTGGAATATGATAAGACCGCGCGCTTGAGAATCGTCCTCAATCCAACGACCATCGAACTCTCGCCCGTGATCGTCACCAGCGAACGACCAGCCGTATCTAAAGACATGGTCGGCACCACCTATCTCGTACGGAAAACCGAAATCACATACCTGCCGGTCGACTATGCCGTGGAACTGATTGCATTTCAGGCCGCGGTGGCGCGCACCGACACGGCGTTTCATGTCCGGGGCGGCCGGGCTACCGAGGTGCAGTATATGATCGACAACATCCCGATCATCGATCCCCAGACCGGGGATCCGGCAATAACGCTTTCCAAAGGGGTGGTCGACGAGGTGATATTCCTGCCCGGTGGTTTTGATGCTGAATACGGTCGAGCCATGTCAGGTATCATCAATCTGATAACTGCTCACCCAGCCGACCGCCTGAAACTTCGAGCCTATGCTAAAACCGAGAGAATCATGCCCGCCGACTATGATTTTGGTTATCAAAACCTCCAGTCGTCGGTGCATCTACCCGTATCCAGAAAGTTCAAGGGTTATCTATCATTTGACGCGATGCTAACCGAAGACTGGGACCCGCGCCTTTTTAGATTACCCCATAAAGAACGTCAGGATTACTCGTTCTATGGAAAATGGTTATATGCGCCATCTGGCAAGCTCAAGTTGAGTATCAGCGGCGCCAAGTCAAGAAGTCAGTTTGACCGCTACACCACCCTGTGGAAATTTCGGCTCAAACACTACCGCTCGGATTTTACAAGTGGTGACCTGCAAGCGCTCAACATAAATCTCCTGCCTGATTCCCGAAAGCTATTCATCATAACCTTCAGTCGTTTACATGCCGAAAAGACATATGGGGTACGAGAGCCAGGACCATATGGTTTGTTTGAAGATTATACATTCCGTGACTACCACACATTAGAGTACCCAGGCATTGGTATATATAATCCCTTTGGCGTTCGCATTCGTAAACCATATTGCCTTGGCGATTACCCGGAGTATCAAAACCGGTCTTCGGAAATCTATAAGGCGAATTTCTACACTAATATGCAGGTACACCGGTACCATGAAATGAAAGCAGGATTCGAATACACATACCTGAATTTTCAGAACTTCACTTACTTCATCAGTGATACATCAGCCCCGGTTATCGATGAATACCAGTATCATCCGAAAGAGTATTTCGTATTCCTGCAAGATAATATTGACTACGGCGGTGTATTTGCAAAAATCGGATGTCGATATGATTACTTCTCCAATGATATCTATGGCATAGAGCCAAAAACTATAATATCACCGCGGCTCGGTTTTTCTTTTCTTGTTTCTGAAAAATTCCTCTTCCGAGCCAACATCGGGCGGTATGCCCAACCACCCCTATACAGCCATATGTATGATTATTATAGCATGTTTCCTTTACCCGTATATGTTCTCGGTAAAGACTGGCCGGTCATCGGCAATCCCGACATGCAGGTAGAGAAAACCACGAGTTATGAAATAGGCCTTCAAGGAGAAGTACAAAAGAACATGAGTGCAACGGTCACTGCTTTTTACAAAGATGTAACCGACCTCATTGGCACAAGGTTTGTTGAAGCTCTGCCATACGATTACATTCAATATGATAATCTCGAGTTCGCGAACATCAAAGGCATCGAGACGATTCTGGAATTCGCGCACTCAATATTCAGCGGGAAGATATCCTATACACTATCCTGGACAAAAGGCTCCAGCTCCTACGCATCGGAATATGCAGATACCGCCATCACTCAACCAATAACAGAATACTATCTCGATTTTGATCAGCGACACCGAATTTTCATTCAAGGGCTATTTCAGCTGCCCCTGACAACACAATTTTATGTATTCGGCTATCTCGGTCACGGTTTTCCGTATGTTCCGCCAGGACCTGAAGGCAAGTATGAAGAACGAGGCTATCTGCGGCTACCCTTCCAAAAGCAGATTGACTGCGTACTGTCAAAGTCTTTTCGCTTCAGCAGCCTCTCCTTCAACATGAGCGTCGAGGTTCTTAACCTGCTCGACGAACGGTACCTGGTCTCACCGCACGCCCCATTAATACCCAAGCTTGAACGCTGGAATTTTACTCATTTCTATACTTTCGAAAACCGCTATTACAGTCCGGCGGCTGATCTGAATCACGATGGTCTCATAACCCCGGTCGAGGAATACGAAGCGTACAATGCCGCGTATGAGGCAACCGACGACTGGGTGAATGCTTATTCTGCACCGCGCCGAGTACGCCTGGCTTTACAGTTCGATTTTTGAGCACAGGAGGGATTATGCATTGTCCGGACAAGATAATATCATACCTGTGGTTTGGAATACGGGTATGTACCGTATTCTGTCTCCTGGTAATACTCGTTAGCAGTGGCTGCAAGGATCACAAGGAGTATGATCCATATGATCCTTTGGATCCACCACCTGGCCCGCCTGAATTACTCCTGCCTTTGCCCGATACAGTTATTTGTGAAGGGCCCGTGTTGTTCGACTGGACGGTACCGAGTGGTACCGAAATCTTCCAGATACAAGCAGACACTCTTTCCTCTTTCAGTACGGCCGAGATGTTTCTAGTCAATTCACCTGCAGTACACATACCATTAACCTACTATCACGG
>DAOVAN010000179.1 GCA_030671005.1 Caldifarciminota bacterium | reverse complement strand
AAGGATGGTGCACGTTTTTTCAAAACTACTGATTTCGGTGATGACAAAGACCGGGTCATCGTGACATCGGATAACCGCAACACCTATCTGCTGCCCGATATCGCGTATCACTTTGACAAACTGGCGAGAAAATACGACCAGCTTGTGAACATATGGGGACCGGATCATCACGGGCGCATCAAGGGTATCCTGGGCGGCATTCAAGCCTTAGGATACCCCAAAGAGATCCTGAAGATTATGATCGTCCAAGAAGTGAAATTGAAGCAGAGCGGCAAATTGGTGAGCATGTCCAAGAGAGCCGGTACCTTCGCTTCCCTGAGCGACCTTCTCGATCAAATTCCAAGAGATGTCGTACGGTTTTTCTTCCTGATGCGATCGTCTTCCCAACATCTGGAGTTTGACCTTGATCTCGCCTTGAAACAATCCGATGAGAATCCGGTCTATTACGTTCAGTATGCCCATGCAAGAATAAAGAGCATCATTGAGTATGCGGCGCAAAATGGAATCGAGTTGTCCGACCGAGTAGATCTTGCGTTGATAAAGGAAAACGAAGAGGTTGACCTAGTGAAAGACATTCTCAAGTACGCCGAGATACTCGAAGAGGCAGTCCGCACGTTCGAACCATATGTGATCACGTACTACATGATTGAGCTCGCACGCGATTTTCACTATTTCTATCAGAAGCATCGTGTGGTCAGCGACGATCGAGAACTAACGGAGGCAAGACTTTACTTGATTCATAAAACGGCTGAAACAATAAGAAACGGACTTGAACTATTGGGGTTATCATGTCCCCAGAGGATGTAAGAATAAAGGGGCTCAAGAGGGGTCAGAAAAGGCTCAAAGACGGCGAAGAAGGTTACCTTTATTGCCATCTCGCGCCATTTATCAGCCCTCTTAAGCCTTCTAGCAACATGAAGGAGGTTACATGAACCTTGCAAGCCTGCTATCAAAGGATAGGGTCAGCCTATCACTGAAACCGGGCAAGAAAGATAGTGTCATAAAGGATCTTGTGTACGCGATAAAGAAAGGCACGGATGCTGAGCTAATCGTCTCCACCCTTCTAAAGCGCGAGGAGCTCGGCTCGACCGGTATCGGCAAAGGAATCGCCATACCTCACTGCCGGTCCCTGGCGGTGGAAAAACTCGAGATTGCGGTGGGCAGAACCAGCAAGCCAATAAACTTCAATTCCATTGATAAGAAACCAACCTCTCTCATATTCTTGATAATCGCACCGCCTCAGGATCCGGGTAATCAGTACCTAATTACACTGGGCAAGATTGTGCAGATCGCCAAGGAAATAACAAAGAAGAATTTGATACAGAAAGCCAAGACGCCCGAGGAATTCATCACATTGATTAACGATATCGAAAAGGGTCTCACGAAGAGGAAATAAGAAATGACCGATGTCATTGAAATGCATCTGAAGCTGCTATTCGATCTGGATAATCTAATCGCGGATATGGAGGAACCCGCCTACAAGAAAATCGGTTTCAAGATCGAAGACGAGGCAAGTCTCGAACTGATAAGAAAGAGAAACCAGTTACTCAAGAAACTACCCGAAGAACTCGGCCAGATATATGAGATACTTAAACGACGCTACAGACAAGCGATCGCACCAGTTGAGAGTGAATTCTGCCTCGGTTGTTTTCAGAAACTTCCGACCGAATTAGCCACGCGCAGCAAAGAAATCATAACCTGCCCAAACTGCGGGCGGATTCTGTACTGGCGCAAGAAGTAGCCAGACCGACTGGACTTCCGCCTCGCAGCCGCTGTGCCCCAAAGATCGGCACAGATGATCTATCGCAGATCAATTCCGTCCTTCTTCACAATGATTTCCATGGCATGTAAACCATGAGCTTGTGCTCAAAACGACGGTCGCATGGAAGCATGGCTAAATGTGAAAGGCTTCGCACCGAGCTAATCGCATTAGTTATTTACGGGTTCATCAATATTCTATTCATATACAAATATGCATCCCGGTTCTTAACACAATCCTGGATTTGGATACTCATTTACTTATTCATGATGATTTTGCTCATACTCGTGCTCTACAAAGATCTCGAATTCAACATGCCATACCGCTTGCAGCATATAATATTCATGTCTAGCGTCATCGCCATTGCGGTATTATTGATTGCCGTAATGCTGCGCTTTGACCCGCAGCACATCCGGGTCGGTAGGTTCCCCGCACTGTATGATTGGATCGCCAGGCTGCTAAGCGGTGATTTCCCTTACATCTCCCCTACCCGTCCTTCCGGATTTCCATTCCTTTTTGCAGTCGCCCTACCTTTCTTTCTCCTCGGGGATCTAGGGTTCCTGCAGATATTCGCTTTTCTCCTCTATGCACTCATCATACATTTGAGGCATAAGGAAAACGGAATGAACAGATTACGCTCCTTGATCATGCTCGCCACGGCGCCTATTTTTCTCTATGAAATCGTTGTGCGAAGTGATCTGTTCAGCAACATGGTCTTCATCATACTGTATCTGCTTATCTGTGAAGTATCAGTCAGGCATGTTAGAACAATCCCGCTTTTTCTTTTAGGCTTGCTCGGCGGCCTGCTTCTGTCGACGAGGGGCATTGTATTGCCCATATATGTGCTATACTTTGGTTATGTGTTCAAGGATCGACCAGCCAGGGGTTTTACCTTCGCGTCTGGTGTGTTAATGGGGTTCGTCGCTACGTTATTACCTTTCGTCCTCTGGAATTATGGATATTTCATTGATCATGGTCCCTTTTCAATCCAGATGTCGTATCTGCCGCTCTGGATGGCATTGCTTTCGATCATCGTATGCACTTACCTGGCATTACGCGTAAACTCTTTGCAGGGTATCTACCGCTGCATCACCTATATGCTCTTCAGCATTATTTTTGTCGCCTTCGTCCTTTCCGTAAAAAGCAACGGCTGGCACTCAGCAATACATGGTGATGGTTTTGATATTTCATACTTCTGTTTTACACTTCCTTTTTTATTACTCACGCTGAACTATCGCG
>DAOVAN010000022.1 GCA_030671005.1 Caldifarciminota bacterium | reverse complement strand
CCCGATTTCTCTTGTGTATCGAAAAGACATCGCAAGAGACGGCAATGATCCTCTCGTATTGATGGGTTATGGGGCGTACGGTTGGAGTTATGAGCCTTATTTCTCATCAAATCGTCTCAGTCTCTTAGATCGAGGTTTCATCTACGCCATCGCCCATGTGCGTGGTGGCAGCGAGATGGGTAGACACTGGCATGAACAGGCTCAATTTCTCAATAAAAGGCATACATTCAATGATTTCATTGTGTGTATTGAATACTTGCTTAAAGAAAAATACACATCCCCTCATCGTTTGGTGATTTCGGGGGGAAGTGCGGGCGGGTTGCTCGTGGGTGCGGTGACCAATATGAGGTCTGATCTCTTTGAGGGAGTCGTGGCCGATGTTCCTTTTGTCGATGTTGTCAATACGCTCCTCGACCTCTCAATTCCTTTAACCGCTGTTGAACATAGTGAATTGGGGAGTCCCTTTGAGGAAAAATTCTATTACTATATGAAATCCTACTCGCCGTATGACAATGTCGTAGCGCAAGAATATCCGAATATGCTCATCACCGCGAGCATCAATGACCCGCGCGTGGGCTACTGGGAACCCGCAAAATGGACTGCGAAGCTGAGGGCTCTAAAGACCGACGATAATCTTTTACTACTAAAGACCAACATGGGTGCCGGCCACGAAGGAGCATCAGGAAGGTATGACTACTTGAGGGATTTGGCTTTTGAGTATGCGTTTATGCTCAATATTCTGGGAGTGTCTGGCCTGGAGACACATGACGACTCAAAGAAGTGAGAGATTATCAGAAGAACTTGTGTCAAGAATATACAGAGGCGATACTACAAGCGCCGGTATTACTTTATATTAGAATCCCACATATAATCGATTCTACGCTGAGCTACGAGTGACTTTCTACAGTCATAGCTTGTAGCCAATCTTTCTCAAGAAATCGTGTCGCTCTTTGCGTGCCGCTTCGTCTTCAATACCCTTGGGTGAGAATCCATCAATGACGCCGACCACGCCTCTTCCTTGTTCGTCTTCAACGCAGAGAATTTCAACCGGGTTGGCTGTTGCACAGAATATGTTGACTACTTCTGGACACGATTTGATCGCACCCAGGACATTGATTGGGTAGGCATGCTTGATGAAAATTATGAAGAAATGTCCGGCCCCTACTTCCAGTGCGTGGTCTTCGGCCAGCTTAGTCAATTCTGGGTCGTTGCCCTCAGAGCGCACCAAGCAGTCCTGGGATGCCTCGCAGAAGGCGATGCCGAATCTTATTTGTGCCGAGGAATTCACCAGGGCTTCGTAAAGATCCTCGGCGGTCTTAATGAAATGCGTGTGCCCGCATATTAGGTTTACGCCTTCGGGTACTTCGATCTTTATTCTGTTTATATTCATAAAACCTCCTCACCGCAGTGGTTATGTTTGATTGGCAATCAGTCCAGTGGTCATGGTTCGTATGTTCAATAGCCTAATTCTTTGAGAAATCGCTTGTTTTTTCTCCACTTCTTTTTCACTTTTACCCACAATTCGAGGTAAACAGGACGTCCCAGGAAGGTCTCTAGTTCGCGTCTTGCTTTTTCCCCCACTGTTTTCAGCGCAGTCCCCTGTTTGCCTATCAGTATGGCTTTCTGTGAATTCCGTTCTACGTAGATGATTGCGCGGATGTAATCCTTTCCTTTTTCCCGTTCTTTGAATTCATCGATCACCACGCAACTAGCGTAGGGGACTTCCTTCTTGAAAAGCTCAAAGATCTTTTCTCGAATGAACTCGGCTGCGAAGAACCTTTCGGGAGTGTCCGAGATATCCTCCGTAGGGTAGAAAAACTCACCTTCCGGAAGGTTTTCGAGTATCACTTTCTTGAGGTCGTCCACACCCTGGCCATTGAGTGCGGAGATGGGTACGATCTTCGTCACATTCGTGGTCTTTAGTTTGTCGATTAATGGTAGGAGTTCCTGTTTCGTGACGAGATCGATTTTATTGATAACAAGAATTCTGGGTGCCTTTCCGGCAAGCTTGGCGAATTCTGCATAGATATTATCATCCTTGAACCAAGGATCGATCATCAAAATGAGAACGTCGGCATCCATGACTGCGCTCTTTATCTGCTTGACCATAAATTCTTGGAGCTCGTATTCAGGACGTATTATGCCTGGTGTGTCAATGAAGCATGCCTGAAACTCGCCTTCGGTAAGAATGCCAATAATACGATTTCTGGTGGTCTGGGGTTTGGAAGTCACCGCCGAGATTTTTGTTCCCAGCAGACGATTGAGTAGCGTGGATTTACCGACATTAGGCTTACCCACGATGGTAATGTATCCGGCTTTCATGCTTTTTTACCGCCGGTATTTCATGCTAAAGCCACAACAGGAAGGGAATGCGATCCCTTCCTGTTGTGGACCAATCCTTGTTTCTTGTTACCTTGATTTCTTTGTTCTTTTTCTGGTTCGCTTTGGTTTCTTCCCTACGGGTTTCTTACGTACGGTTTTCTTTGGTTCTTCCTTCTTCTCTTCTTTTTTCTCTTCCTCGAAAATCTCTTCTTTAATTTCGAGAAGATTCTTGTCATCCTTCTTCTTGACCAGCACGGTGAATATTACCGTATTGCCTGCCCAGAATATTGCGACACCCAACGATTTCACGAAGAGAATTATGAAGTAGTAGACTACACCCAAGATGAAAGAAGTAACAGCGCCAGACCATGTTTCATATGGTGGCAAATATTGGTGTGGATAGAGAAGGTTCGGCATGCCTATCCATTCAGCATAGCCGGTCAGGAGATTGTGCCACGATTCAGGGCATATGGGTGGAATTGTGATCTTTACATAGTATGCAGCATTGAGGAGTAGATTGTTCAGTTTCCCCGCGGGTACGATGAGTCCGATCACATCCTGTCCCAGGAAAATCGCTTTTGCCGAGAAGAAGCCAAGCAGGCCGACACCGATGAGAATCACAAAGATGAGCAGAAATTCGTAGACTATAAATCGCCATGGCTGGTCATTGACTACTGAAAAAGATTCGAATAGCGTGTCAAAGGTGTCGTTGCCAGTTTCGCCAACAATAGATGGCCCGATTATCAGCGAGACGAGCGTGACGATGACCAGATATAGGATGAAAAGGCAGACTGCAAAGGCGAGCACT
The DNA here is from genome assembly GCA_030671005.1 of Caldifarciminota bacterium. Lineage (GTDB taxonomy): Bacteria > Hydrothermota > Tepidihabitantia > SM23-42 > SM23-42 > SM23-42. The sequence goes on along the minus strand of DAOVAN010000022.1, from coordinate 12,348 downwards.
GACATTACCGCGAAGAACAGCTGTCCGAAAAACGGTACCCAGGTTATGAGGGCAAGGATGATGCCCATGATGAGTAAGGCAAGCATGAATAGCACTAGCACAATAGGCGCTAGAATTGCCGATTTGCCACTCTTCAGGGCGAATTTTATCGCTTCTTTTATTTCAAAGAACTCATCACCCTTGAGTTGTTCGTACGTGACTTTTGATATGGCGACGCCGAATATTAGCGAGATGAAAAGCCACCACAAGAATGCGGTGATCCAGATGATCCATGAGAACCAGGGGAGTCCGGTTGGATACATTGGTACGAGTCGGTATACTTCCCAAACCTCACCGATCTCAATACCACCAGCGATATAGGCGAGATATGATAATATGCCATACCCTATGTATGCGATCAGCAGACCGAGAAACGCAAGCCATATTTTCTTGGCGCTGAAGCCGAGTCTTCCGGCCCTGAAAACATCTTTGTAGTTAAAATGCAGATTAGTCATCTCACCTCCTTGATTTGTGTGTATTATATTCATTATGCAATCATTGTCAATACCTTTGAATAAGGCTCAACCACTGCACATGTGTATCACTCAGGTTACGTTTTGTTAGAGATTTGAAGAGTGTAAAAGTAATGTTATAGTTGACATGACTGGGGATTTCTGTATAATTCGATTAAGAGGTAACTATGAATGTTGGCTGGCAAGAAATTCTACTAATCTTACTCATAGCCTTGCTACTGTTTGGGGCTAAGAGGATTCCGGAACTAGCGCGTGGCATGGGCAAGGGCATAAAAGAATTCAGGAAAGGCCTGAGTGAGATCGATAAGCCGTTAGAGGCCGAGAAGGACGAGAAAAAGGAAGAGAAAAGTCCTAAGGGGGAATAAAGTTCCTCCTGTATTCCCTTTGAAACAGGCAGAGTGGAGAGGTGTCCGAGCGGCCCAAGGAGCACGACTGGAAATCGTGTATCCGCCGGAAGGCGGATCGCGGGTTCAAATCCCGCCCTCTCCGGAGCGGGATTGGCTACTGTATGAGCATGGGGAGAAAGGAGTGACATGTATTATAATGGCTCAAAGGTCTTTTTAATATCTTTCTTGGTATCACTTTTCACGTCGGTTATTGTCTGCTTGCTCTTCTTTTATGTACTTCCTTTTGCCAAAATGGGTGCCGATAAGGTAGTTCCTGATGTCATTGGTTCTAACCAGGAACAGTCACGCGTAATTGCCGAGTCGCGTGATCTACTGCTCGTCGTGGGTGGTGAAGAGGAAAACGATGAGGTACCGGCGCAACTCGTTTGTCGACAAACACCTCTGCCTGGTTCGATAGTCAGGAGCAAGTCGACGATTACCGTCTTCATTTCGGAGGGTCCGAGTTTTGTCATTATGCCGGATTTAAAGGGAGTTGCTTTGAGTGATGCTACGGTGCAAATGCTCGAATTGGGACTGACGATAGGCGAGGTGAAGAGTGAAGAGAATGCCGAGATTGAGAAAGACAAGATCGTCTCGACGGTGCCGGGAGCAGGGGCCAAGATGAAAGGGGGATCCGAGATCACCGTTGTGCTCAGCCGAGGAGTCGAGACGATTAAAGTACCGAGAATAACCGGCAGGTCTTTCTCATCGGCGAAGCGAATCATCGAAAATAGTGGCTTCCGTGTCGGCAACGTGAGATACGAGGTGAGTACCGAATACAATGTCGGCATAGTGATACGTCAAAATCCCTATGCAGGGAGGGAAGCAAAAAAAGGGTCCACGATCGATGTTGTCGTAGCTACTGTTCTTGAATGAGAAGAACCCTGCTTTACTCAGGCATCATCGTTGCCTTTTTTATAGTTGGTATACTCCTTGCGAATTTCCTTATCATGCCCGTTCTAGTGGGTAGGGGTAAGGAGATTGTTGTACCAAACATCTGTAATTTACCCCTTGACGATGCTATCCAAGAACTGAAGAGTGTGGGTCTCGAGGGCGTGGTCGTCGAGCGAAGATACGATCAGATAATCGAGGAGGGGAATGTGATCGTGCAGGAACCTTTCCCCGACGCGCGCGCGAAGAAGGGGAGGATCATAAATCTCACCGTTAGCTTGGGCCCTGAGACGATAAAGATACCGCACCTGGCCGGAACCAGTCATGACCAAGGTGTCTCGATCATTAGGAGAATCGGATTGGTGATAACAAAAGTTGATTCAGTGTTCTCAGATTCAATTGAGCTGGGAAAGATCATCGGCACGGTTCCTGAAGCCGAGGCAGAGGTAAGAAAGGGCGATGGTATTAGACTCATTCTGAGCAAGGGCATAATACGGAAAATGCCTGATGTGGTTGGCCGGCAGCTGAGTCAAGCCCAGGTGGCTTTAGAAAAGATGGGCCTCGTCGTAGGTCAAATTGAAGAGGTTCAGGGTAGCGGAAGGAAAGGCACAATAATCGTGCAGAACCCTGAACCTGGACGCATCGTGAACAGAGGGGATACCGTAACTGTGATGATCATTAAGTGAAAGTTGCTCCCTCAATAATCGCCGCACAATTCATCCGGTTCCAGAAAGAGATAGCTGAAGTAGAAACGGCCGGAGCAGATCTGCTACATCTTGATGTCATGGATGGTGTGTTTGTACGCAACATCACATTTGGTCCAATGATCGTCGAGGCGATAAGCAAAATAAGCACCGTCGAGCTCGACGCTCACCTCATGATAATAAAACCCGAGAACTACTTGAGGCAATTCATCGATGCCGGGTTGAATTGGCTGTCTTTCCATTGCGAGGCAACCGAGAAGACCGATGAGTGTATCGCCTACATACAGGAGCGGAAAATGCGGGCCGGTCTGGCCATAAACCCCCCTACTCGATTTGATGAAGTAAAAAAATACGTTGAAAAGCTCGATTATCTGCTAATCATGACGGTCAATCCGGGATTTTATGGTCAGAAATTCATTACCGAAGTTTTGCAGAAAATCGAAGAAGCAAAGGACTGGATCACGAAGCAGAAACTCCGGTGTTTGATCGAAGTGGATGGTGGTATCAATAGCACAAATGCGTCCCTGGTCTGCCAGGCGGGTGCAGATATCGTGGTGGCGGGTGCCGGCATTTTCAAGGCCGACAATTATAAGAAGGCGATAGAGGAGTTGAGATGTTCGAAGGCCTGATCGACCGTTTTCAGCTGGTTAAGAGAAGAATAGCCGGCTACGGAAGAATCACGAATCAGGAGCTCGAAAATATCTACAAAGAGATAAGGCTGTCACTGCTTGAGGCAGACGTGAATTACAAGGTGGTTAAGGATTTCATTTTTGAGCTTGGAGAGAAGACGAAAACGCTCGAACTCTCAAAAAGCCTCAAACCAGGTGATTTGGTCATCAAAGCAGTATATGAAGAATTGGTGGAGCTACTGGGTAAGTCCACACGGCATATTGAATTCAAGAAAGACGGTCCAACCGTGCTGAGCCTCATCGGCTTACAGGGAGTGGGTAAGACGACGACTGCGGCCAAACTGGCCCTGAAGTATCGAGGCCGCAACCCTTTGCTCGTGCCTGCCGATGCAAAGAGGCCAGCCGCAGTTAAGCAGTTAGTACTTTTGGCAGAAAGGGCGAACATCCCCACGATACCACTCGAGAAGGACAGTGCAATACAGACTGTGAAGAAAGCAAAACAGTGGGCGCAGGATAAGTCGTATGGACTCATCATAATTGATACCGCAGGCCGCTTGCACGTTGACGATTCACTTGTTCAAGAATTGGTCGATATTCATCATACACTGACCCCGGACTACCGATTACTGGTTGCCGATGGCATGAGCGGCCAGGATGCGGTAAATCAGGCTCGCCTGTTCAATGAAAAAGTCGGTTTGGATGGTGCGATACTGACGAAAATGGATGGTGATGCGCGGGGTGGAGCGGCTCTTTCTATCGTGCGGGTGGCTGATGTGCCGATATATTTTGTCGGGACAAGTGAGAACTTAGAGGGGCTTGAGGAATTCCACCCGGACCGTACCGCCCAGCGGATACTGGGCATGGGCGATGTGTTGAGTTTGGTAGAGAAGGTAAAGACCATAGAGTCCGAGATCGACCAAGAGAAGATACGCAAGAAGGTTTTGAAGGGAGAGTTGAACCTCGAGGATTTTCTTGAGCAAATAGGAGCGGTGAAGAAGTTGGGTCCGCTTTCCAAGATTGCGGCGATGATGCCTGGGGTCAAGGAGAGTGATGTCGATGAGAATCAATTCAAGAAAATGGAAGCGATGATCAAGTCCATGACAAAGCGAGAAAGAGTGCATCCCGACATCATCGAGGGCTCCCGTAAGAGAAGGATAGCCGCGGGTAGCGGCACCACCGTGGCCGATGTGAACCGCATGCTCAAGGAATTTTCCTATGCACGGGATATGCTTAAGAAACTCGGCAAAGACATGCCTACTAAGTTACCTTTCAAGATATAAAGAAAAAGGGGAGCAATGCTCCCCTTTTTCTTTACTCATTTCCGAGAGCTAATTAGCAATATTATACGGTAAGAGCCAGCCGTTGAAGTCGTATGGTCCATCTGGACTATAGATTGTCGAATGGTCCATCACATCGAAGATCGCAAAACGGGGGACTGCAACTAGCTGTGCATCCCATGTTCCTTCATACACGCCGCTCCCCATGTTTTCGAAAGGCAGACGTATGTAGAAAGGCCAGGCGAGTATGAATGTGTGAAGGAAAGCATGACCATCAACGGCATTTGTGTAGAGAGTGACGGTCACATCTTCTAGCGCCTGGAAGGTTATGAGATCCGTGATGTCGTAGTAGGTATTGAGCGGGTCAACTATCAAGAGATCTGGATAGCTCAGACAGCTTATGCGCACACTGTCGATCATTACCGTGCTTACGGTATTTGAGACTCCGTAAGCAAGAGAAATCGTGTTCAATTGCCAGCCGCGGTATTCGTCGTCTTCGGTACCGGTGCGCAGGAAAGTCGCCCGCACCTCGGCAGTTTCTGACAGGTTTTTTGACCACAGGACCCAGGGCATAGTATCAATGCGAGCGAGTGAGTAGAAATAGCCGAAATTGCCTCGGCTGAATGATACCCATGCGGAGTCTTCCACGATCTGGATATCGATTATTGGATCGTCATGGGTTTGCTGTCCACGCCACCAGATGACAACGGTATCCTGATCAGCATCGCTGGATGTGGAGTCGACTTCACTGTTTGGATTGAACCATATCGTATCGGCCGCAATGAGATCATTTATCGCGTCTTCGTCAGTTTCCTTTGCACATTGACTGACCATGACTGCCAGGGCAAGAATCGCAAAAACGAACAATTTTCTCTTCATGTAGCCTCCTTTTCAGACTTAAGTCTATTATAACTAAATATCTGGTTTTGTCAAGCCCCTACTTTCTATAAACTCGAATATCTAAATCCGAAATCCTAAACAAATCCAAAGCACGAAATCCAAATGTCAAAACAGTGACTTCGTTTCTTGGATATACAACGTTCGTAAGTGTGCAGAATATGCGCAGCAGTATATTGAATATCCGCCTTCTTAGCCATCTATGAGCCATTTTGAGCCTTTTTCTGCCTTCTATTTATTGCCTAAATCCGAAACCCCGTTAGAAATATAGCAATTGAGCTTGACCTTCCTCTATCTTAATGAGCTATTTTAATTTGCACTCATGGAATTTCGAGAGGCTATGTCTAACGGGGTAAACAATATCAAAGCACGAATATATAAATTCAAAACCGTAGTTGTGTTTCGGCATGCTGGTCTTCAGTAAAGCTGAGTACTACGCAAAGAAGAAGGGTAAGCTAAAACGCGCCGGATAACCTTCAACGACAATTACATAATCACATAATAACACAATAACAACCCAGTGACTCAATGACACTGTGACATGATCACTAAAAGTAAATGAGATATTTAGCCTTGATTGCGCCACCCTGGTACAGTGGCTGTAAAGTCCCAGCTGCATCCTGGACACGATGGTCATTCAGTGCAAGGTAGAGCCAAGATTTGGGCATGAAGTTCCAGGCATAAAGGACGCCAATGCGATTCCACTGTAAATCCAGTTCACCGAAATCGGTGCCTGGGGTTTGGGTGACGATTTCGTCGAAAATGCTCAGGCTCATATCGGCATTGAATCTTATGTCGACTCTGGGTCTGAACATGGGCCAGGTGTAGATTATTTCATTGTCTGGATTCCACTCGATCCAATAAAAGAAAGACAGGCCTAGGCTTAACTCGGGTATTATTGAATAGGTATATGTAAACCTGTTTGTTCCCTGATAAGCAGGAAAGCCCCTCATGTAGTTGTACTCATAGCTGTAATTACACCCGAAGTTGATGTGATTCCCCCACAGGTTTCCCCATACCGAGAGGTCGAGGCTGCGATGAGTATAATTGGTATCGGCTTCATAATAAGGACCAGCACCAACACTGAAATCGAGCCCCCAATTGTTCCGGAATTGTGTGTTAAACTCTGCAAGGCCGACTATTGACCAGTTTGAATCGCTAGGTTCCTGGGTGGCTATTATGCCTGGTGCAACAAAGAAATTTCTGATTGCACCGGTTCGATATTCGCGGTAGGGACCGGTCATTAGCAAAAGCCTCTTTTCACCGGTCCAGGGTACAAATCCCACATGGGTTACGTCAAAAGAATCCTGGATGACCCGGGCTGAGGCGAACGTTATGAAGTTCTTGATAAAGCCGAAATATCCGGCGTCGAATGCCCAGCCGAACTTGTCACGTATCGAGTCTTTCCTGGTGCTGAGCGCTCCTTGAACGACGAACTGATTCGCCCCTTTGCGATACGCGCCATCGAGTCCGAAGGCATAGTTGTAATCGTCTCGTTCCACCATCATTCCACTGAAGAGCAGGCCGATATTCGAATTCTCCAATACTGCCCTTCTTGCTCGTGCGACACCAAACCACCGATGTGGTTCTACCCAATCATAATAGGGATATTCATACTCGTCAGTGTAAGACCCCAGGATGCCAAAATCCCAGTCCTTTGTTTTGCTCGTTAGTTTGATGCCGCCGAGAATCGGCACTGCGTCATCATCGACGGATTTGCCGATTCTTCGTGAATAGAAGATCTCGAGCGGGTCAAAGAAACCCATGTCACCGAAATCCGCCATGCGGAAGATCTCGGCACCCTCAAGGAAAAAAGGTCTTCTTTCATCCAGATAGGTGGGGTATTGTGAAAGGTTTAAGGAAAAGGGGTCAGACTCGATTTGTGCGAAGTCAGGAAGGATAGTTGCATTGAGGGTCGTTTGAGGTGTGATATCCCATTTGAAATTTAACCCGAGACCCGGCTTTCTTTTGGTTGAGTCTGTTCTGACGGTATCTTCTGTATAATAGTGTCGGTCGACACGGAGGTATGCTTCAGGATAGAATTCAAAATAGTATCCAGTGGTTTGTGGGTTCATGCGCGTCAGTGAGCCATACTTTGAGACCAGAACGTCTTCTTTCTGCAAGTACTCGTTCCATAGACTTGTCTCGCGGTTCTGGGCCATGTAGCGTCCAAAGGCGATACCCCATTCGTCAAGCCCTTTCTTGTAACGGATCGATTTGAACGGGATTTTTATCTCCACTTCCCAACGGTCATCATAGAGTCTGACTGCTCGATACCAAACTCCTTCCCATGAGTCGTCAAAGGTTCGACCATCGTCGAGTACCCAGCCATCATTACGTATCCCACTGGCAAAGACCAGAAAATAGTAAGCGGTGTTCTTGCTGCCAAAGGTGTCGATGCCTATCCTTATGTCATCTTCATCCGCTGTCAAACAGGAGACCGGCTTGATGCTGTCGGCATAGCAACGAAAGGCAATATAGAGGTTTTCTTTGTCTTGTAACACATAGACGGCGGTTTTCTCGGTGGGTGCGGTCTTCTCATATGGCATGAACTGTACGAAATCGTATGCCGAATCTGCGGCTTGCCAGACATCCTCGATTACACCATCGATCTGAGGTGCGATTTCAGTATAGCGCACCTCTACGGATTTTCGCTCAGCGTTGATCACAAATAACAACAATAAACCGATCATTATACCTCCCGCAACGATATTTACAGCGCAAAATAATTAAGGAATTCACGATCAGAATTGAACGAGCACGTTTGCTGCCGTGATATCACATGGAGCGCCCAATTTTGAATCGGTCATCATATATGGTACGCACAAATCATACAGAAGTTTCACTGTTCCGTCAAGATGTGATAGTTCGGGTCTATTCTAGATAACCTACAGGTTCACTTGGATGATGTGTTTTTCGTATAGTTGACACATTATTAGTATGCTGTATACTTCATTGTGATTACTGACGTAGTTCTGACTGATCACCAACGAAGGAGGATTTATGATATTCTTGATTTGTGTTATTGCCCAATGGGGCACAGATAATATCGAAGCCAAGTGTTTTCACCCTGAAATATACTTGCAACATGCGCGCGCCGAATCTACTCATGCCTACGACGTACTCAAGTACGAGCTCGATGTGACCGTACCCATGACGAATCGGAGCATCGAGGGTATCAATAGAATTACTTGTCGCAGCCAGGTGGATGGCCTCAATGATGCGGTGCTGCACAGCTACACCCTGACTATTGATTCGGTTGAAGTCGATGGTGTTGCGGCCACCTTTTCGACCGCGGGTGAATCCTTGATAGTAAATTTACCGCAGACATACAATACCGGGGATTCATTCAATATTGAAGTCGGCTATCATGGTTCCTGGAATGTAAGTTCATATCAGACCGGGTTTGTCTATTATCCGAAAAACTATAATAGCAATACCCTGCACGCACTGGCTTACACGCTGGGTGAACCCTGGGATGCACGGCGCTGGATGCCTTGTTATGATGAACCGTTTGATAAAGCAGATTACGGGTGCGTCATTGCGGTGACCGCACCAGATACTTTTGTAGTATGCGCAAACGGAGAACTTGTTAGTGTCGTGAATAATCCGAATAATACCAAAACGTATACATGGCAGGAGGATTATCCTATTACCACATATCTGATGCACTTTGGTGTATCCAAGTACGCCGAGTGGTCAGACTGGTTTTACAGCAATTCGGGTGACACGGTTGAGATCCGTCATTTCATGTGGCCTGAGGATTCGTCCACATCGGTGTGGTCATTTCAGTATCTGCCGGATGCCATGTATCTATTTGATTCATTGTATGGGGAATATCCTTTTGACCGGTACGGGCAGGACGTTGTCTATCCTTATGCCTGGGGAGGTATGGAACATCAGGAACTCTCAACCATACACCGGAACTGGCTTCTCAACCAGTCAGATAGAGGCATGGCTCATGAGCTCGCCCATATGTGGTGGGGTGATATGCTGACCTGCATCGATTTTCGGGATATCTGGCTCAATGAAGGTTGTGCTACTTACAGTGACGCCAACTATTGGTGGTATCGCGTTGGGCACGCACAGTTCCAGAGTTTGATGCAGAGCCGGGCGCAATACTACTTCCAGGAGGATGCCGCTTGGCGCCGTCCACTCTATGATCCGCCCTTGAGTCAGTTATTCAATTATGGCTATACGTACTGCAAGGCCTCCTGGGTCATGCACATGCTGCGCTATCTCGACCAGGATCAGTTCTTCACCGCGATGCAGGCATATCGGGATTCCTTTGAATATGGTACTGCGAGTACGGACGACATGAAATCAGTATTCTCGTCGGTGTACGGTACTGATCTTACCTGGTTCTTTGATGAGTGGGTCTATGGTCAGGGGTATCCTGATTATCGCATCTTCTGGGAAAGTGTGGCGGCAGGCAATGATTACCAGACTACGATTTGCATACACCAGGTGCAGACAAATGCACCACCCGTATTCCATATGCCCGTCGAGATAATGCTCTATACGACTGGCGCTGATACCCTGGTTGCAATACCTATTACCACTGCGCCCCAGCAATTTGTGATCACTCTTGCCGATTCGGTGATGTCGATCAGTTTTGACCCTGATCAATGGTTGCTCATGCACAGCCAGACGTTTGTTGGCATAGATGAATTGAATCAGGGGGTCGTGGTCAATGACATTTCCTTTATGTCCAACCCGGCACGCAATCCAATAATCAACCTGATGATAAACCACCGTAGCGATGTGGGGATTTGGGTGTATGATATCGGTGGAAGGTTGGTCAAGCAGATAGATGCCGGAAACAGAAAACCAGGGCTGCACCAGGTTGATATCGGACAACTGACTGCGGGTGTCTATTTTTGCCGGATGAAAACCGATCAGGATGAGGTCGTCAAGAAGTTCGTTGTTGTGAACTAGGTGTAGGAAGAAGTGCGCTGAACTAAAGGGGCTTTCTGCTCAGGACCTTTTTACTATCTTTTCACGGGATGCAGCCGAACGCATCAAACCACAATCGTTTAGACGTTTTAATGGCGCCAGTTCAGTGCGTAGATAATGATGGACTCTCTTGCCTAAGGGGTGACCACAATCAATGGTACGAAAATCTCCTGTGTACTCACGCCGCCATGATTGGCGTTGAGGAAATGTTCGGCTTCACCCATCACGGAGTCTTTGATGACGTAATTCTTTTTCATGATGAGGACGTAATCACCAACCCGGTCGAATAGCTTATCGTGCGGTTTGTAGAGACCGAAAAAGTTGCCGTTAATCAAATCACGGCCACTATGCACTGTGCAGTATCTGCTCATTTTTTTCGTGACATATTCTTTGAAGGTCTTTATTCTTGATGGGTGAACATAGCAGTATGCTACTCTGGGTTCGCCGCAGAGGGGCAAGGTCAGGGTCTTCACCAGGTCAGGATGTTCCTTGAGACTGATGCGATCCGCTTCACTGCTGTCTAGCAAACCGTGATCAGATGTTATCAACATAGTGGTCTTTGAGTTTTTGAGGTTGTTAGACAAAGCGGCGAGATTCTTGTCCAATTCCCTGAAGTGCGCACGGACTTCAGCACTCTCGGTGCCGAATTCATGACACAAACTATCGAATTCAGCCCAATAGACATATATGAACTTCTGATCTCTGGTCGAGTTGATCACATTTGTGAGTTTGCCCAGACATTCTTCTAGTGAATCGTAGTATACCCTTTTAGCTCCTATGGATGTCGCGATGGTATAGTCGGATTCATACAGGTTGATGGGAACCATGTAGTAGGTATCGGCCTTGATCCTTGCTGACAGGGGTTGATTGCCCAAGATGAAACTCGGGTCTATCTCTATCTCGCTCAGCGGAAAACCGCCATAGCGTGTGTTGAAGGGTAATATCCGGGCTACGATCCCCAGCTCCTTTAGGAGCATAAACCAGCCAGTGATAGCGTGTTGTTGCGGCGCGAGTCCAGTGACAAAGGTGGTTACCCCGGTGGCGGTGGTCGACGGGAATACCGATGTTATCTTGTCCTGCAGGTGCTTACGGAGAAAACTGCCGGCACCGTGTTTTTGTAGAAACTCATAACCTAAGCCGTCGATGACGAGTAGAACGATATTGGTTGATTTCCGCAACGACCCGGTATCTAGTTTTCGGAGAATCCCGTATTGTGATTTTTCACCAAAAGCATTCAGAATAGAGCTCATCAGATTGACGATGCTCCCATCCTTGTAGTTTGGTAGGTACATGAGTTATTTGTGGTGTTTCATGCCTGGGGGCTGCTTAATTCAGCGATACTACTCTTCCTGGGAGAACGCCTTTTCGAATTTACCTAGCTGTTTTTTCAAGAAAGCGTTATCCGGCTCAATCTCCAGGGCTTTGTTTTCCCAGTCTACGGCTTCTTTGTAGTAGCCGGCAGCGTAGTATGCTTCGGCTAGCGTGTCCATGATGTTTGCGTCGTCCGGGGCTAAGGCATGCGCCTTTTTTGCAGCCTCGAGTGTCTCTTTCGGGTACTTCTTACGTAATGCAAATTCCCAGGCAAGGCTATTGTATACTTCAGGAGATTCTGACTCGCTTTCGAGTGCCTTGAGGAGTAGGGCGTATGTTTTTACCAGATACATCTCTCCTTTTTCTTCTTTCTCATCTGCGAGGCGTAGATAGGCAGGCGCCATGAAAGCGTACTGCCATAACTCATACTGACGCCGGAGTTCTTCAACCGGTTCTGGATTATCCACGACCTTCAGGTCGACCAAACGGTCATCAACACCCAAATAGCCACCGCGTTCTGTGACAACAATAATAGACGCCGATTGTTTGCCTCGGCTATCGCCGCCCGCCTTTTCACCCGCTTCGAGTGCCGATAGCAGCCGCTCGGCAAGTGGTCCCTTGGTGCGTTCGAATACGGCGAGCATGCTGTCCACGACCTCGGGTCCGGTTAGGATATTACCTTGTACCGCTACGTAGGGTGCGGTTTTGTGCCCAGCCCAGGCATTTGTTGTATGACCTGTATGGGAAGCGGATTCGCCATTCTTATCGACAATACCGAGTTGGCG
>DAOVAN010000129.1 GCA_030671005.1 Caldifarciminota bacterium | reverse complement strand
ATTCAATGCTCCTTTTCATTCATGCATTTGCTCAAACCTCATTTTTTCGCGTGAGGCGTCGAGCGTTTTGCGTCTGGCGTCTTCTGGTCCGGCCTTCCTTCACACGTCCCGCAGTCGCCAGTCGTACCCATCCAACACTGGTAATCGTCGTGTGTTTCAATACAGGTTGGTTCCAGAGAAAGGCAGCCGCTACACAAATCGGTTTTAGCATCTGGGCCCTGACAGCGCAACTGGCATGCGGGGCAGACGTAAATGCATCCACCGCATAAGCGGCACTCTTCAGATCTGATGTTAAAAGGAGTCTCGATTTTTTTCTTGTTGCCTCGTTCGGTGAACCCGATTGCACCGCCTTGCATTTGTTCCTTGCACATGCGAACGCAACGGCCGCATAGCACGCAGTCTTCATGGCGTACTGGGAAGCGAATTGAGGTTACGTGAAATTTAGATGCAAGATCCTGAATCGTCTTGGATTGTGGACAGATTGAAACAAGTAATTCAATCATCATCTTGCGGGCGCTGACGACTCGTTTCGTATTAGTACGCACAATGAGTCTTTCTTCAATGGGATAGGTGCACGAGCTGACCAGCTTGCTATTCTCTCCTTTGCCAATCTCGACCAGACAGAGACGACAGCCACCGTAGGGAGTCAGTCCTTCGTAGTAGCATAGTGTTGGTATCTCTATACCGTAAAATTTGCACGCCTCGAGTATAGTCGATCCTTCTTGAGATTGGACCTCGAGGCCGTTCAGAATGAAATTGATCATTTTTGCTCCTTTTCGTCTTCATCTCTTACTTCTAAATCACATCGTAGACATCTTTTTGCTTCTTTAATTGCTGCGTTTTTACTGAACCCTAAGTCTACTTCATGAAAGTTCTGTTTGCGTTTAGCTGCATCGAGCTTCTTCGTTTCCTGACGCGTGCTCTCAAGGGTTTCTTTGACCGTCAGTTCGACCGGCTCAACGTATATAGAAGGTCTAGTTACTTTGTATTCAAATTTGATTTCTCTGTTTCTCAAGTACTGATCAATAGCCGTGGCAACTTTCTTGCCGTCGGCCATGGCTTCGACAACTGAGCTAGGGCCACGTATGGCATCGCCGCCCGCAAAGATCCCAGGGACATTGGTCGCCAGGGTTTCATTATCGACGACAAACGTATTCCAGCCGGAGATCTCGAAATCGTGGTCCTTCTCTAGAAATGAAATATCAGGTTGCTCGCTTATCGCTGAGACAAGAGTATCGACTTCAACGACAAAATCCGATCCCTTAATGGGTACTGGTCGCCGGCGCCCGCTTGCGTCGACCGCACCGAGTTCCATGTGCGCACATCTGACACCCGTGATATGATCATCCTTTATGGTTATTTCAGTGGGCGCGGTGAGGAATTGAATGTTGATTCCTTCTTCAAGCGCGGCTTCGATCTCTTCCGCATAAGCGGGCATCTCGTTTCTGGTTCTGCGGTAGATGATTGTGACTTCTTTTACTTGCGGAAGTCTATTGGCAACACGCGCCGCGTCGACGGCTGAGTTACCGCCGCCGATTACACCAACCCTGGTACCGATATCCGTTTTCTCGCCTAAGCTGATTCTAGTGAGAAATTCCATTGCTGGGACGACCCCAGCGGCTTCTTCATTGGGTATTCCTAACTTTATGCTCTTGTGAGCACCAATCGCGATATATACTGCTTTGTAACCTTGTTGAGACAATTCTTTCAATGAGAAATCTCGACCCATGTTCTTTTCGGTCTTTATTTCTACTCCCGCACGTATTACCCGATTTATATCTTCCTGTAATGCTTTCTTAGGAAGCCGGTAATCCGGAATGCCGACGGCAAGCATGCCACCTGCTACTGGTAGTGCTTCGAAAATAGTTGGTGCATAGCCTTTGTGGAGCAGATCATGCGCGGCCATTAGACCCGAAGGTCCAGAACCGATGATCGCGACTTTAATATCTGATTTTCTGTGTTTTTCAGGTGGGCGTTTTCTGTTTTTACTATGCTCAATCGCAGCACGCTTGAGGGCTCGGATCGCAATTGGTTTACCACCTTGCCCGGCGCGGCACTTTGTTTCACATGGATGATGACAAACACGAGCACAGATATTGAGTAGCGGGTTGTCTTTGAGGATAATGTCATATGCCTTATCGAATTGGCCGTGAGCGATATATGCAATATATTGAGGTGCTTCGGTGTCAATTGGACACGTATGCTGACATGGGGAAGAAATGATATGCTTACATACGACGGCGGGGCATTTCTTGTATTTGATGTGTGCTTCGTATTCATTCCTGAAATACTGGAGAGTGCTGAGTACCGGGTTTGCCGCAGTTTGCCCCAACCCGCACATCGATGCATCCTTGGTTGCAGCCGCCAGCTCCTCCAGAAGCCGGATATCCTCAGGAACACCTTTGCCTTTGGTGATTTTGTCGAGTATTTCCCACATTCGCTGCGTGCCCTCGCGACAGGACAGGCATTTGCCGCAAGATTCGTCCCGCAAGAAATTCATGAAATACTTTGCCAAGTCAACCATACACGTATCTTCATCCATTACAATCATGCCGCCCGAGCCCATCATTGAACCAGCCTGTTTTAAACTCTCGTAGTCAATTGTGAGGTCAAGCAGATTCTTAGGTATGCATCCACCTGACGGGCCGCCGGTCTGTACCGCCTTTATTTTCTTGTTGTTGGGTACCCCACCGCCGATTTCGTAGATGATATCTTTCATGGTTATACCCATGGGTACTTCGACAAGACCAGTATTGTTGATTTTGCCGACGAGTGAGAAGATCTTGGTGCCCTTGCTACCTTCGGTGCCGATTTCCGAATACCACTTTGCGCCACGTAAGATAATGTGGGGCACATTGGCCCAAGTCTCAACGTTGTTTATGTTAGTCGGTTTTTTCCATAATCCTTTTTTTACAGGATAGGGGGGACGCTGTTTCGGGATTCCAATCTTGCCTTCTATCGCAGCAAGCAATGATGTTTCTTCTCCTGATACGAATGCACCAGCGCCTCTTTTTACTTCAATCGAAAAATCAAACCCCATGCCGAGTATATCATTAC
This sequence comes from Caldifarciminota bacterium, assembly GCA_030671005.1. Classification (GTDB taxonomy): domain Bacteria; phylum Hydrothermota; class Tepidihabitantia; order SM23-42; family SM23-42; genus SM23-42. Next base: position 1,438 of record DAOVAN010000129.1, on the reverse strand, counting down.
CGAGCAGCCCGTATTTCTCTGCTTGTTCAATGGCGATTCTGATACGGCTCAGGGCGAGTGGATATTCAGTGCGTACGTATATGAAGCCCTTGGTAGCCCCAATTGCCCTTGCTCCGAGAGTCATGCCTTCTAGCACCGCATGCGGGTCTGCTTCTAAAATACTGCGATCCATGAATGCTCCGGGGTCACCTTCGTCGGCATTACACACTACATACTTCGAGTTGCCTGCTGTTTTGTGGCACATTTCCCATTTCAATCCGGTTGGAAAGCCGGCGCCACCGCGGCCTCTCAGACCAGCATCCTTGACTTCTTTTATGATTTCTCCAGGGGCCATATCGATCAGTGCTTTCTCGAGTGCCTGGTAGCCTTCGAAGGCGATATACTCTTCAATATTCTCGGGATCGATTCGCCCTCGATTTTTCAATACGATTAACCGTTGATGTTTGAAGAATCCAATGTCCATCATTTTGGGCACAGGTTCCGCTTCGGCAGGTGGTACATATAGTAGTTTTTTTACTGGCCGCCCCTTGAGCAGGTGTTCTTCAACAAGCAGAGGAACGTCTTCTCGTTTCAGCTTCTGATAGAAAACACCGTCGGGCTGGACGACAACGATCGGACCTCTTTCGCAGAAACCATTACAACCGGTAGAGATGACGGCAACTTCATTCTGTAGCTTCCTTCTCGTGATTTCTTTCTCCAGTGCTGCCTTAATTTCAAAAGAACCCGCTGCAACACAACCTGTACCGGCGCAGACGAGTAGATGCGTGCGATACTGTTTCAAACTAACCTCCTACCTATAAAAGGTGACGTTTGGCGGTTAAGGTTACGAAGCCCGTTTCGGATGAAAAGGTAACGTATTTGGATCTTACCGACACGGCCCGTTTCAGCGGACCACAACCGGTCCGTGTTTGGAGACGTTGCCGTAAGACGTCTGACGATACGGGTTTCGTTACCGTAGCCGTTACCCATCTTTGTCAGTGCGTCCTCTCACTGCCTACTGCCAGGGCGTATTCGCTGACGATATTACCCTTGATTATGTGCTGTTCCAGTATTTTTTTCATCTTTTCAGCAGTCAGATCAACGTACTTGACCGGTGGCTTGTCTGTGATTTCAACAGTCGCCATTGGTTCCCGACTGCAGAGTCCAGCACAGCCCGATGTTGTAACGATAACATCATTCAGTTTTCTCTTCTGTACTTCCTTTAACAGACCAGAAAGGATGTCACGCGCGCCTGCAGCAATGCCACAGGTGCCCATATGCACCGTGACCTTTGCCCGTGCTTCACCTTTCCGCAAGACGGCGGTCCTTCTCACCTTGTCGCGTATTTTTTCTAAATCACCAATCTTTAGCTTTTTCATTATTAACTCCTTTCTGCAATAGCCTTCAATCCATCCTCAATTTGCTGCTTGAGAAATGATACGATTTCAGGGTTGTTTAT
>DAOVAN010000017.1 GCA_030671005.1 Caldifarciminota bacterium | reverse complement strand
GGTCGATCGATATTAATGACGGATGGGATACTTATGGCGCGTCATCGCCATGGATTTGATGTTGAAGATTCGTTGGTGCCAGGTGTGCCGGATACGTTCAACATTGATGTGGGGAGTACGGCCAATGTGTTTGCACCAGGTCATCAGCTGCGCGTGATTCTTTCATCATCTAACTACCCGCGTTTTGAAAAGAACCCGAATACAGGTGCACCTTTCCAAAGAAATGACCCTTCTTTTGTGACTGCAACACAACAAATCTATCGTTCAACATCATTACCATCACATCTTATCTTGCCGACGTATCCTGGAATCCCCGGTGTTGAAGAACATAAACTTTCTCAACCAGTTGTCTGTGTTTTAGGAATATTCCCAAATCCCTTTCATGACAGGGTCAGTATCCAATTTAGCATAGAGAATAATGCCGAGAACATGGAGTTGAAAATCTACGATGCTACAGGAAGGGTTGTGAGAGAATTCAAACACCTGATTAGTCAACAAATCTTTTGGGATGGAATCGATGATTCAAACAGAAAACTCCCTAGCGGTGTCTACTTCCTGCGGCTTAAGGCAGAGGGTTACACTGCTACTGAGAAATTGCTGCTGATTAGGTAGAATATATTAGTGTAGCTGAGGGGAGTGATTTAAGTGAGATTGCCGCCCTTCGACAAGCTCAGGACAGGCTGCCGCCTGCGGCGGATAAACGCAATGACGTTGACCATTAGGGGGCACATGGGGGCAGGTTTCTACCCCGTACGCTGTCGCTATGAGGGCAGGTTTTGAACACAAGACGAAGCGAACTCCGTAAGCCGTAGTGCGTATGTTAACAAAACCAACCTGTCGTAGATCCTGTAAGGACTATACTTTGTTAACTTTTGACTCTGGGGGACAGGCATAACATTTTTAACTTTTTAACTAAACAGCGTTCTTCATCTTAGATTAATGAAAAAGTGTTGGTTTTTGTGGCATTATGGACAAAAAGTTAAAAATGTTATGCCTGTCCCCGCACTGATTTGTGTATTGACAGCACATCAATTATGTGTAGTATTGCACAGTGTCTGACCGCAAGAAGGTCCACGCGATTGTAAATCCGCATGCCGGGCACGGCAAGGCGGGTAAGAAATGGCCCCTCATTTTAGAATATCTCGAAGCTTCTGGGTTCGATGTCACCTGGCAATTGACGAAGCGTAGATGGCACGCCAGCTACATTGCACAGGAATACATAAAAAGAGGAGCGAAGCTCGTAATCAGTGTTGGTGGCGAGGGCGTCATGAACGAGATTCTGAACGGCATGTTTGCTGCGGTCAAAGATTCAGGCTCCTTACCAACCATGTCCCTGATACCGATTGGTACCGGAACCGATATATCACGAACCCTGCGTATCCCCAAGGATTACCGGCAAGCAGTTGATGTGATTAAGCATGGACGGGAAATGCAGATCGATGCAGGCCGGACTATATTCCGTCTCGGAGACAGGACCTGGACCCGGTATTTCATAAATGCCTCAGATGCTGGCCTAGGTGGAGCAGTGGCGAGGATTACGAACAGCGTCCCCAAAACATTAGGTGGCTTTTTGACCTTTCTGCTCTCGAGCCTGGTGGCTTTGCTCAGTTTTAGAAGGATGAAACTCAAGATATGGGTCGATGGTAAATTCGTTGATCAGGGACTCATGACAATTGTCGGTGCGCTCAACGGACAATTTTTCGGTGGTGGTATGCATGCGGCACCGATGGCTTTGATCAACGATGGCATAATGGAATTCATGTATGTCAAGGATGCGAATTTCTTCAAATTCTTGAGCCGAGTTTTGGCGCGCGTCTATCAGGGTGAGCACCTAGCATACCATAAAGTCCACCTATGCCGTGGCAAAGAATTGAAGGTCCAGGGTGAAAAGGCGTTCTTGGTTGACATAGATGGTGAGGTGGAAAAGGCGCAGGCAATGAGCCTTGAGGTTTTGCCAAAAGCAATTAAGTTTATGGTTCGGGAATGACTGCTACTTGTACAAATTGTTACTCTTGATGTAACTCGCAACCTCCGGGGTTACGAGATATGTAATTGATTGACCTTTTTGCAGTCTTCTCCTGATCATTGATGAGGAAATATCTATCAGGGGTGACGTGCTAACCATGATATGGTCGAACAACTTCGATTCTTTCTCAATCTCATACTTTGACCTGCGGACAACGACTATTCGGCACTCTCTGAAGAGTGCTTCAGGGTCTTTCCATGTTTCGATCTCCAGCCATTGATCACTGCCGATAATGAGATAAAGTTCGTCCTGGTTCTTCTTCAATTCCCTTATCACTTCGATCGTGTATGTCTTGTCTTCTATTCTCTTCTCAATATCGGATATCGAAAAATTGACATTGCTAGCAGTAGCTAATTTGGTCATCTCGTATCGATTATGATAGGGAGAGTAATCAGATTTGTGTGGTGGGTGTCCTGCTGGTACAAACAGGACGCTTTCGAGTTTGAATTCTTCAAAAATATGCTGGGCAATGATCAAATGCCCGATATGTGGGGGGTCAAAGAGGCCGCCGAATACCCCGACTTTCATCTGATGTTACTCTGTTACCCGCCCTTTTCCAGATTCGCAATGCGTTTGGCTGCTTCGTTCTGCCAAACTGAATCCTCGAGCAGTTCTTTGTACAGGTCAATTGCCTGTTGTATTGGCCCTTGGTCCTCATAAATCCGTGCACTGCGGAACTTTGCTTCACGGGCTGATTCGGTTTCCGGATATGCATTCATTATATACTTGAAATATAAGAGGGCCGCATCCGGTTCTTTGAGTTTTATGTATAGTTTTCCGCTTTCGAGTTCCTTCTTGGCTAACCGGTTGCGTGCCGAGAGTATTTCGTTTCTTGCATTATCAGTATATTCAGAGTTGGGAAAACGGGTCAAGAACTCGTCCAAGAGCCTGATCGCCTTTTCTAGATCACTCAGGTCTCGGTCGTGACTCGGCGCGCCGAGGAGATAGGCTTTCGCCCGGAAGAAGTAGGCCTCTTCCACTTGCGCGGAATTCGGGAAGTTTCTTATGAGGTATTCGAATTCAACAACAGCCTGATCGTAGTCCTTCTTTTCGAGATACACGCGTCCCAGCCAGTACTGTGCATCATCGACATACTCTGATGATGGATGGTAGAAGAGTATCCTTTCAAAGGCGTCGATGGCCTGGTTGTACTTCTTGTTTTCGTAAAAGGATTGCGCACGTTCATATTCAGCATTTGGTTCAAGTGGGGTAAGTGTTTGTCGTGCCGCGCATGATACGAAGAATAAGGTAGCGGCTGCAATGATGCAGGCAGATTTCATGTTTTCTCCTTGATTTCTTTAATGCGTTCCTTTGCTTTCCTGGTCATCTCACCCTTTTGGTAGGGATCGAGGCGTAACACCTTCTTGTATAGTTCAAGAGCTCTGCTGTAGCTTTCCCTCATATAGTATATTTCAGCCGTATGAAAATAGGCGTCATCAAGCATCGATTTGGGTTCTTGATTCGCGATGATGTATCCGAAGTATATCTCAGCACTGTCCAGTATCCCCGACTCAAAGTGCCTTAGGCCTAATGCTAATTTGATTTCACTGAGCAGGAGTAGGTTGGCAGCTGTTTTCAGTTTATCATATCCCGCTTCAGCCATTGCCAGAGCCAAGGTGAAGTCACCGGTTGCGGCCAGTGAATTGATCAATCGTGGCCTTGCGCGTTTGGCCTCGACAGAAGTTGAATCGATCTGTAATCCACGAGTGTATGCCTTTACCGCTGCTTCATAGTTGGCATTTTTAAAATTTAGGTTGCCTATCAAGAATAGACTGCTCGATTGTTCATACTCGGGTACGAGTTTTGCGATTTCTTGATATAGGAATAGTGCGCGTTCAGGTTCATCTATTTTGATTGCGTTTTGGGATAGAATGTTGTAGGCTTTTATGATACTATCTTTGAACGTTGTGTCGATTTCCAGAGAACCCCTGAAATATTCTGCCGCTTCGTGGTATTCATTTTTCCTGAAGTAACAGTAGCCCAGCAAGTACTGTATCTCAGAATCTTTTTCATTTCGGAACGAAATGATTTCGGTAAGCGCCCGATCATAGTTCCATTTGTTTATGAACTTGCGGGCGTTGACTATGCGTTCTTCTTTACGGCCACAATAGACCGAAAGCAATAGGAAGATGATGATTGATAAACGTATTTTCCACATTATCATGATTCCATCAGAGGTGCGCAACCACACCCTGTATCATTTTGGTTAGTTTAGGTTCTGCACGCGCCGCCGCTTTCAGTATACTGACTAGGCTGGCGGGTTTTACTGAGTCAGCAATACCCATATCTGTGATCACGGATAGCCCCAAGACTCTGATCTTGAGATATCTTGCCATTTGTACTTCGGGCACGGTGGACATGCCCACCGCATCAGCACCAATTATCCTCAGGAAACGATACTCAGCATTTGTTTCCAGGTTAGGACCCGGCACCGCTACGTACACACCTTTCTTCAACGGAATGCTCAATTCTTGCGCGACCTTCTCGGCGAGTTTGATGAGTTTGTGGTTGTAGCAGTCATACAAATCGGGAAATCGAGGCCCGAGCTTGAGGTCATTCTTGCCCCGCAATGGATTATCGGGCAGTAGGTTTATATGGTCTTTTACGAGCATGAGATCACCGGCCACGAAATCTGGATTCAGACCGCCGCTGGCATTCGAAACGATCAGAGTCTTTATTCCAAGTAATTTCATGACCAGGACCGGGAATGAAATGTCTTTTGCGCTGTAGCCCTCGTAGTAGTGGAACCGGCCTTGCATGGCTACGATTTTTCTGTTCTTCAATGTGCCCAGGATGAGTCTGCCCTTATGGAATTTCAGCGTCGATGTCGGGAAGTGTGGTATGCTGTCATACGGTATCGATTTTGCTATGCTGATCGTCTTGACCAGCTTGCCCAGGCCAGTACCGAGAATGATCCCTATGTTGGGTTTTAGCTTAGTGCGTTCCTTTATGTATTTTACAGCTTGAGAGGCTTGCTTTTTCACTTCTTTTCCAGCCGTTCAAGCAAACGCAGATAAGATTCCAGCAACCCACGGAATTCAGATACGAGAAGAAGTTTCTGATGTTCGACGATTTTCGTTTCTTCCCTGATCTTGCTGAGTTCGGTCTGGGCTTCCTTGAGGAAGCGCTGAGCCTCGACGCGCGCGTTCGCGATGATCGTCTCCGCCTCTTTCTTTGCACCGCTCCTCAGCTCGTCGGCTGCCTTCTGGGTTGTGGTCAGGGTATCTTGGAGTATCTGTTCCATACGTCGGTAATCTGCGATCTTGGCATCCATATCCTTGACTCTCTCCGATAGGCCGGCGTTTCCTCGAAGGAGCTCCTCTGTTTCGGTGGCGAGCAACTCTAGGAATTCCCTCACCTCGTGTGGATCATAGCCACGGACCTTCTTCTTGAATTCCTGTTTGCGAATCTCCAAGGGTGTAATAGGCATGTTACCTCCGTCGATAGTGCATAAACGCAACAAAATTGATACTGAATCTTGGATATGCTTTCTGGCGATCCATTTGGTGCCGTACTGCGATAGTTCTCCTTCGCTTCCAAGATTGTGTACTAGCCAAAACTGTGAATCCTTCCACCACCCCGGCGTTTGGCTTGCCGGAGAGCATCTTCGACCTTCTTCATCATCTCACGTGCGCCGCCCGCATCTTCGGGAAAGCCGACAATGCCCATTGATACACTTATTTCCTTCACGCGCAAATTGTCTTTGAAAAAGTCATGGTTTCTTACCTGCTTGAGTATCCTCTGCCCGGTCTTTTGGGTGTGAGCTTTCTTGGTTTCAGGTAGCAATAGTGCGAACTCATCGCTACCGTACCGGGCAAGGATATCCACGCTTCTGAGACTGCGTTCAAGAATGCGGGCCATCTGCTGTAATACTCGATCGCCGGTCTGATTACCGAACTCATCATTCACCGCCTTGAATTGGTCGATATCCAGCAGAATGACGGACAGGTTATGTTCATATCTTGAAGCGCGCTGTAATTCTGTGTTCAACTGACCATCGAAATATCTTCTGTTGAATACACCGGTCAACACATCGAGCCAATTCTGTTGCTTAACCCTGGAGTAGAAGCAATTGGGTTTTATGAAATGCTCAACAAAGACATAAGGGTGGGTCTTCAAGATTTCAACAAGCTGTTCCGACGTGATGTTCTTCACGTCATACATGCAAAGCAAAAATGTCCTATGATCAGGTTGGCTCTGGGAATCGTTGAGTTGAGTCTCAAACTCAATGAAGGTCTGGTCATTTTCCAGCAGCACCCTTAGACCTTCGCGATTTTTCGGCAGCTTCGCATACTCGCGCTTCAACCAGCTCCCGAATGTTTTTGCGCTAACACCCTTACTGACCGTAGTAATCTTTTTCTTGAAGTTCTGACGCAGCACCTTGCATGTGTTCTCACCCCCGACGTAGATGATTTTTTCCCGCCGCTCAATACCATCATTGATTAAGGTGAAGACATTGTCGAGCAGTTGCTCAACGTTACGGTATAAGTATAGGGCATGAACCGGTAGGTCTAGCTCAATGCCCTCGTAGCCAATCTTCACGAATCTCGTCATCGCTTACGTTCTCCATTGCCCGGTGACTGCTTCCAAGGCATTCAGCGCCGTGTCGAGCTTGGCAATGGTATAATTGCCCATATGCCCGATGCGGATGATTGTGCCTTTCAGATTCGCTTGTCCATCGGCAAAGAGAATGCCGTGTTTCTCCTTTATTTCTTTGAGTATTACCGTACTGCTTCTGTTCTTAGGCATTTTCAGTACGGTCAAAGCATTCGAGGGCGACTCGGGAAGAATTTCAAAACCCATATTACCGACGCGTTCACGTACGTACTTCGCCATCTCTTCGTGCTTCTTGAGATTTTTTTCGACCCCTGTTGCGATGATCAGTTCGAGACCTTTTTCCAATCCACAGAAGACCGCGATTGCTGGGGTGAAGGGTGTTTGGTTCTTGATTCTGAATTTCTCATAGATTTCAATATTGAAATAGTATCTGGGCAGATCTGAATTGTTGATTTTCTCGAGTGCGCGTTTCGACAATGAAACGAATGAAATACCGGGTGGTGCCATGAACGCTTTCTGGGATGCTCCGACCAGGGCATCGATGTTCCATTCATCCTGAGGGCAGTAGTCGGCGCCCAGGCCGGCGACGCCATCGACCGCTAGATAGGCATCATATTTCTTTGCAATTTCACCAAATCGCTTTATGTCATTGAGAGCGCCGGTTGATGTCTCAGTGAGGGTTGTGAGTATCACCGTCGATTTCTTCGACTCGGCTAATGCTTTCTCGATCTGCTCGGGGGTGATCGATTTCCCGTACTCTGCCTTGACGACCATCGGCTCTATGCGGTACGTCTTGCATAATTCTAGCCATCGTTCACCGAATTTACCAGAGATTGCCACAATCGGCATATCGGTGCTGGAGAGGAGATTGCAGCAAGTAGCTTCCATGGCGCCAGTGCCTGATGATGTGAAGAAGTAAATTTTGCAATTATCGGCTAAGAGAATTTTCTTGAGATTTTCTGTGGTTTTGCTGAAGATATCTCCGAAAGCGTCTTCACGATGATAAAGAAGAGGATGTGCAGTTTCACTGAGTATTTCTGCCGGAACATCGATCGGACCGGGTGTGAATAATGTATACCTACGCTTCAATTCTGCTCCTGCACGTACCACATATACTCTTCTCTTTCTTATCGGTGTCCTCCAGTGTATTCGAAAAGTACATGACGCAGCTAGACTTGCGGCAATGACTGAGCCCCAGCAGATGTCCCATTTCATGAACCACTTCTTTGGCTATCCGTTCTCGTATTTTTGTGCCGGAGAGCCTGTATAAAGATACGATTGCGATCCTGCGTAAAGGGTGGGCGAGTCCGAAAATGAAATTCAGACCACGTGCATAGATATCGACATCGATGATGCCGAATCCAAAGTCGCTATGTGTTCCAGTCGGCGCCGTTATCGTCTTCGCGATCTGGACCGGATTGTACTGTTTTCTTAGTGGGTTGTAGGATTCAGCCGGTATGTCGAAATACCCTCCGTCGCGGGCATCTGTATCCAAAAAGGTCTTCAACGATTCTGCAACCAGGTTAAAATAGTTTAAGCCTTTTTGCTGGTAAACTGTGGTCACTTCTCTTTTTGAAGCTTCTGGATGAATGGTGTGAATAAGTCGATCGGAACCGGGAAGATGGTTGTCGAATTCTTCTCAGTTGCTACTTCGGTGAGGGTTTGCAGGAAGCGTAGTTGTATACCGACACTTGTCTCGCTGATGATCTTCGCAGCTCGGTTCAATTTATCTGCGGCTTGAAGTTCTCCTTCAGCATGGATTACTTTCGCTCTCCTTTCCCTTTCTGCTTCTGCTTGACGAGCAATTGCCCGCTGCATTTCCTGAGGTATGTCCACATGTTTGATCTCAACGGTGGAAACCTTGACGCCCCAGGGATCGGTTTGTAAATCGATGATTTTCTGCAGCCGGACATTAATTTTTTCACGCTGCCCGAGTATCTCATCGAGTTCATACTCACCGAGCACGCTGCGCAGTGTCGTTTGCGCCAGCTGGCTTGTAGCGTAGAGAAAATCTTCGACTTCGAGTACGGCCTTCGCGGGTTCAAAAACACGGAAGTATCCGACCGCATTTACCTTAACCGAAATGTTATCCTTCGTGATGACATCCTGGGGTGGTACGTCCATGGTTATGACGCGCAGGGCAACCTTTGTCATCCGGTCAATACCGGGCCAGAGAATGAATATGCCAGGTCCCTTCACCTTGACAAATCGGCCAAGTCTGAATATGACCGCTCTTTCATATTCTTTCAAAACCTTGATGGAACTCATGATAATCAAGATGATTACAATGAGTACGATTGTGGTGATTCCCATTGGTCCTCCTTTGGCATATTCTATGTGAATCCGTGGGAAAGTCAATACTGAGATACTCTTTGGACCGAAGGAGTTAGTTGATTGCTACCTTAGATCATACGTTATTTGTTAGGGAGGAATTATCAGATTGACATTTACTCTTTTTTCGCTACATTATTTTATGCTCTTGTTCACCTTGCTTCTGACATTCACCCTCGATTTTCGAGGAATTTGGATTCCACGTTGGTCTATCGATGACCACCCACATATTCTTGCCAAGCTCGATGGACAATTCAACCATATCTTTCTTCAAGTATTCGCGCTGGGTGAAGCCTACTATCCTTCGCGTCATGCGACTACAAAAAGGCACGATGATCGATGGCTGAGAGAATTCTTAGAAGAGGCGCATCGGAGAAATATCGAGGTGTCGGCTTGGGTGAATGTATTGTATTCTTGGGGTTATGCACCGAAAACACGCCATCAGCGTCATCCTATTAACCGCCATCCTAATTGGTATATGCAAGAGAAATCAGAGACCTCAATTCTCGGCTCCGGGGTCGAGGAATTGAAAAGGCAGTCCATTGAGGGTTACTACCTGGCGCCGGCTAGTCCACAAGTTCGAGAGTACATATATGATGTCGTTGATGAAATATTAGATGAGTATGATTTCGATGGCGTGCACCTTGATTATATTCGCTACCCGTCGCACAGATTCATCTATGATGTTGCCTTGAGAAGCAAATTCATGCGTGCGTATTGCCTGGATCCGCGCGATTTGGCCATGCCTGGCCTCCAACAGAGGCTCAGTGTTTGGGGAAACGATGACCTCGACAATCTTTGGCGCCAGTTCGTACGCGATGATCTGACTTCATTCATCGAGGAGTTTGCTGAGCATGTGAAGAAGAAACGGCCGCATATCAGAATATCCGTGGCGGTGAAGGCGGATTACCGATCGGCGCGAACCGAATTCTATCAGGATTGGCCTGAATGGGTGAACAACGGTTTGGTCGATTTTGTCTGTTTGATGGCCTACCGGAAAAATATCGAGGCCATCCTGAACCGAACATTGGAGAAGATAAACGATCCCCGCAAGGTGACAATAGGGCTCGGTATCTACTCTTTGAGTGTGGATCGGATTAGAGCACAGGTAAGACAGGTTGCTTCTTTACCATTTTCTGGGGTGGTCTTCTTTTCTTACGAGGAATTGAGAAAGGACCGGGCATACCTCAACGCGTTCTTTTGATGACCCTCAATATGCAACATTAGGTTTCTGCACTACTATTTTGGTGTTCGGAGACGACAATTTTCTTGACAATGGTTATCTTTGGGGTAGAATAGTAGCAATGAACAGGATCTATCTCCTACTGGGAACCAATATCGGTAACCTCGAGGAGAACCTGTTGCAGGCGACGTGCGCAATAGAAGCAAACGGTATCAGAATACTGAAGAAATCAAAGATCTACAAGACAAAACCCTGGGGTGTGGAGGATCAACCTGATTTCCTGAACTTAGCCCTGGAGGTGGAGAGTGAGCTCTCGGCCGTAGAACTCGTCAGAATATTGAAGCTCATTGAATCGCGGATGGGTAGGAAGAAAACCGAGAAGCGGTGGCATCCCAGACTGATTGATATCGATATTCTTTTCTGGGGAGACGATGTAATCGAGCACGCCGAATTGAAGATACCTCACAGGGAATTCTTCAATCGTCCATTCGCGATGAGAATACTCTCGGAGATTGCCCCGGATTTCAAACCCCCTGGTGCGAAGAAAGCACTGAAAGAGTATCTTGTAGGAGAGTGTGATGAGAGAGTTGAGGTTTATCGCGATTGAAGGCGTCATCGGCGCCGGCAAGACTTCGCTCACCAAGGTGTTGTCAAACAGACTCCATGCAGGGGTAGTACTCGAGGAATTCGAAGAGAATCCTTTTCTCGAGAAGTTTTATGCGGATCCCAAGAAGTATGCATTTCATACCCAGATCTACTTCCTCATGTCGAGGTATCGAAAGCAGCGCGAGATCGCCCAGATCGATCTGTTCAACTCGCGGGTAATTACAGACTATCTCTTTGTAAAGGATCGCATCTTTGCCGAAATCAATCTGAGTGATGAAGAGTATGCTCTCTATGATAAGATCTATTCGATCCTGGCCGTCGATATCCCGCGGCCTGATCTGGTCATCTATCTGCAAGCTAGTCCAGAGGCTTTGTATAAGAGGATCAGACAGCGCGGCCGGGTGTTCGAACGCGATATCGATTTTGGTTATATAGAAAAGCTTTGTGATGCATACAACACTTTTTTCTTTCACTACAACTCATCACCGATGTTAATAGTAAACATCAAGGGGTTTGACTTTTTGGCAAATCCAAAAGACCTGGATTTGTTGTATAATGAAATTGCAAATTTGAAAGAACCACGACGGGTGTTGTCCAGAGAATGATCACCGTTGACACGATCAGTTCCATGAAGAAAAAAGGCGAGAAGATAGCTTGCCTCACGGCGTATGATTTTATCACCGCGCGTATCCTCGACGAAGTCGGCATCGACATAATCTTGGTGGGCGATTCAGCGGCCAATGTCGTTGCCGGAGAAAAGACAACACTCCCCATCACCATGGAGGATATGATCTATCATACCAAAGTGGTCGCGCGCGCGGTCAAGAATGGCCTCGTGATCGCCGATATGCCCTTTTTGTCTTACCAGGTCTCGGTCCAGACGGCAACATACAATGCAGGTAGATTCTTGAAGGTTGGGGCATGTGGCGTGAAGCTAGAAGGCGGAGCGCCAGTCGTGGACACCGTTAGAAGGCTCGTTGATGTGGGCATTCCGGTCATGGGGCACCTCGGTTTGACCCCACAGTCAATACACAAATACGGCGGATATAAGATCCAGGGTAAAGGGGAGCGCGCCGCCGCGAGAATGATCGACGATGCCAGATCATTAGAGGCGGCTGGTTGTTTTTCGGTTGTGCTCGAGAAGATCCCGCGTGACCTGGCTAAGAAGATCTCCGAAACGATCAGTATGCCTACCATCGGTATTGGCGCCGGGCCATATTGTGATGGTCAGGTCTTAGTGCTGCATGATATCTTGGGGTTGTACGAGGATTTCACACCCAAGTTTGTCAAGAAATATGCTGATCTAGCCGCGCAGGTACGACGCGCCGTTGAGCAATACAAGGATGAAGTAAAACAGGGGAAATTCCCAGACCAGGAACATTCATTTGATTGACGAGTTTCCACAGGTCTTTGTATGGTGAGGACCGTGGCGACCGGTTGCAAAGCTTGCCGACGTGCCGCACTCATGCGAAGCGCCGGTAAGGCCACCTCGAAAACCATGGGTCGTTGATATGGTAAATGCGTTTTTGATCTTCATGCTGTTGGGTGCTGACTTCCCGATCTGCACGGCCCAAGATTACCAGGACTACCCGGTCATTGAATACGCTAATGGCATGTTCTATGTTTTCTGGATCGACCAGCGGTTTTATTCCACGAAACAGCAATATGCCATATACGGTGCCCGCATCACCCCGGATGGTCATGTCATAGACCCTGATGGTAAGCTCGTTTTTTGTGATAGCGCTTCGGGTCGGTTCGATGTCGCCTTTGATGGTTCGAATTTCCTGGTTGCGTGTCGTAATGGTTGTTGAACGAACGGCGACGTGATTGGAGTGCGGGTCACTCCAGATTGTGACACGATCAGTTCGATTGAGATCTGCACTGCTCCCTATATCCAAACAAATCCCGCGGTTGTATATAATGATGGCAAATTCGTTGTCGTCTGGTCTGATGTACGATTCTCGCAGAATTATTACTGGCTCGTAGCATCATGCGTTGACACGGCAGGTGTGGTATTGGACACGGGGTATTGTATCGGTGCTCAGGCGGCGCAGAGTGAGTGTTACCCGGATGTCGCTTCTGACGGGAGCCGATGTTTAGTAGTATGGTATAGCTACCACGAACCGTTTGGTGTATATGGTAGATTCGTCGATGAGAATGGTCAGCCCGATGATACGATCATCACGGTGACCTCGGCGCAGGCAGGCTACAACCTCAATCCGAAAATAGTTTTTGCTGGTGATAGATACTTCACTGTGTGGGCGGACAAGCGTCCGGGTTACAGCGATCTGGATATCTATGGCCAGTCTGTGTCGCCTGAGGGTCAGTTGATCGGCGACCGAATAAACATCGCGACCGGGTCCAGTAATCAGATGTACCCGGCGGTCGCGTATAATGGTGATAGGTTTCTCGTGGTCTGGCGCGAGGCGACGATGGCAGTATTTGGCCAGTGGTTCGATTTGAACGGTACGCTCATCGGCGACAACTTCTGTGTCTCAGACAGCACACCATACTATCGCTTCGATGTTGGCGTGGGTGCGTCTGCGACCAACTTCCTGGTGGCGTGGAGTGAGGTGCATGCTGATGAAAGAGATATCTTCGGTAATACAGACCTGGTTACTGGTATTGAGAAGACGGCACAGGTGCTTGAACGCACGTGGCACAATGCTACAATATTCAGGGGGTCGTTAAGATTATGCGGGAAAGAACGATATACGCTCTATGACGTTTGCGGTAGGAAAGTCACAGGTGTGCCGGGGACAAGCGGAATATACTATCTCACGAGTGAAGGCAAGATCGTGCAGAAATTGATTGTGTTCAGATGAGATGAAAAGCATTTCTGGTTCGGGCCGCATCGCCATCCGGCGAGCGCGTGTTGAAGACAGCGAAGCATTCGCCCGCCTTCAGACCGGCAATCTCTGCCGGGTTACGGCCCTTGTCGTCGCCCGGGAATTCCATGGTGAAGGGTTTGGGCGTGAACTGATGGCCAAGGCGGAGCAATATGCAAGAGCAAATCGTTGCATCAAGATTGAGATCACGAGTGGTGAGCATCGGACTCGGGCGCATGACTTCTACCGCGAATTAGGGTATGAAGAGGTTTCAAAAAGGTTCTTAAAATCGTTGTGTGGCGAGCCGGGGAGCGGGGGTGGTACAGAAGCTCGATATCATCGCCGGTTCATGCAATGATATCGAGGATGACCTAATCATGAAAATCAGGGCGCTCACCGTGGGTTTTAATATGGCCCCCTCATCGGTCGAATCACGCATGGAGAGGATTGGTCGTTTTATCTCGATGGCCAGGGCGCAATTTGAACGGTCCGGTTTTGAGGTGCAGACGACGAGAATCGTGAGCCAGCCCTGGGTTGAATACCTCTCGGACCTCCGTGTACCGCCGATCCTGGATTACATCAAACGCCTTGAGTACGTGTGTAAGGAAAACGGTGTCGACCTGTGTAGTATCGGCACGGCATACGATCCTAAACACATCCGGTTGCTTTCGGAGATCGTTGCGTCGACGAATATTGTTTCTGCGTCGGCGACAATTGCCGGCAAGAGCACGGGGATAAATCATGATGCTACACTGTCGGCAGCTAGAACAATAATCCGGATCTCCAAGACGACACGCAGCGGCGATGGCAATTTCCGGTTTGCCGCGATCGCCAACTGTCCAGCAGATATTCCTTTTTTTCCGGCGAGTTATCATCACGGGCGCACATGCTTCACGATTGCCCTTGAATCCAGTGACTTGTTGTCAAAAGCATTTGATATGTCGCGCAACATCGTGGAAGCGGAGCGTAATCTGAGAACAGTTCTCGAGGGTGCGTATAAGAGGATTGAGAAGCTGGCCAAGCGCATCGAGAGGAAGGGGGGAATTTTCTTCAGAGGCATCGATGTGTCGCCCGCACCGTCTATGTTGCGCAAGGATAGCATTGCCGTTGCTTTTGAGAAGCTGGGCTTGGGTGCATTCGGTGCGGCAGGTACGCTGGCCATTGCCGGCATGGTAACGAAGGTGCTGAAGTCCCTGGATGTTAGGCAGTGTGGGTTTTCGGGGTTGATGCTGCCGGTCATGGAGGATTACGGGCTCGCCGCGCGCATCAATGATGAATATGTTGATATCCAATCGTTGCTGGCGTACTCTGCAGTTTGTGGTACGGGGTTGGATTGTATTCCATTACCCGGTGCCATTCCCACCAAGAAGATCTATGCCATACTACTAGACATGGCGACCCTTGCCGTGCGAATAGATAAGCCGCTCTCTGCCCGGTTACTTCCGATGCCGGGCAAACGACCAGGTTCGGTCAGCAGCATCGATTCACCCTATCTGCTCAATTGCCGGATACCAAAGATAAAATAACGTTGCTACGGACATTGACATCTGACAGAAAGAATCTATAATCAGACATGGCTCAATATTCCAAAAAACACGCACACAAAGGCCTGACCGAAGAGTTACCCAAACTGGAAGTCTTGCCTAATCAGTTCAAGGGCTACAAGATAGCAATCGTCATCCCCGAATACACTTCGCTGTGCCCGCGCAGTGGTCTACCCGATGCCGGGACGATCACGATCGAATATGAGCCGGATGCTTTTTTCGTTGAGTTGAAGTCGTTGAAGTATTACATTCTTGGTTATCGAAATCTCGGGATATTTTATGAAAACGCGGTGAATCGTATCTTGAAAGATTTCGTGAAGACGGTCAAGCCACGGTGGGCACTGGTGCGCGGTGAATTCAATCCGCGCGGTGGTATGAAGTCAACCGTGGAAGCAAGATACCCCAGGCCACGTAAATAGTATTTCTAAGAGATTTCTGAGAAGGTCCAGAAATCTTCCATCTTTCTGTTATCGTTGTAATCTTGAGAGCGATGAATACTTTTTCGGAGTTCTCTCAAGTACATTGACAAATAATAAATTCTATATATAATCCAGCATGGACCAAGAGACAAAGAGGCTCTATGCCGATGCCTTGCGGCTTTATGAAGAAGGTAAGATAAAAGAATCCACTGAAGTATTGAAGCAAGTCGTTGGCATCTATCCTCAGTACCCCGATGTTCATAATGCCTTGGGTCTTGTCTACTCACTCGCGGGTAATCGCGTTGAGGCAATAAACTGCTTCAAGAAGGCGACCGAATTGAATCCCGATTATATCGAGGCATACGTAAACCTCGCGATCGTGTATAACGAGCAGTGCGAATTCGAAGAGGCGATAAAATCGTTCGAGACGGCGGCAAGCCTGGAGACTAAGGAAAAAGGTTTTTCACCGAAGTTGAAAGCCGAACTGGCTCACTCCTATTCACAGCTGGGCGATACTTATTATGAGCTCCAGGACTATGAGAAAGCAAGGGAAGAATACGAGAAGGCGGCCAGCCTGGCTCCTACATTTCTCGACATAAAATTGAAGCTGGCAAAAACAAACCTCCAACTCAATAGATATCAGGATGCCGAAAAATTGATTTTTGCTATCTTAGAAATAAACACTGATTATTTGGAGGCAAAATCTACCCTTGGGCTGTGCTACTACCGTCAGCAAAGATTCGCCGATGCGAAAAAAGAGTGGCAAGACGTGTTGGTTATTGATCCCCTAAACATAAAGGCAAGGTCCTATTTGAATATGTTGAAGGAGAAAGAACATGGTTAAGAAATTAAAAAAGGCTGAGCTAAAGCGGTTTGAGAAGCTATTGATCGACGAGCGGCAGAAAATACTTCGTGAATTGGAGTATGAGAACGACCAGATAGCCAGGACACAACTCGAGGCATCAGGCGACCTGGCAGCGTACTCCAATCATATGGCTGATCAGGGTACCGAGACTGAGCGTCGAGAACTTACATCACAGATTATTTCTACGAGACGAGATACACTTTTCGAGATTGACCATGCCCTGAGAAAAATAACCCAAGGCACTTATGGTTTCTGCGAGCAGTGTGAAAAGATGATACCCAAGAGAAGACTAAAATTCCTCCCGCAGGCAAGACTCTGCATTAACTGTTCGCAGTAGATTCAATAGTTGACAGTATTTTCATAATCAGATGCTACAAAAAAGAAACGCAAAACTACTCGTATTTTTTTTGTTATTTTCCTTTGTTCTTGATCAAATCACGAAATTGCTGGCCGTCAACTTTCTTAGGCCCCTGGAACCCGCCACCGAAATAGTCGGTTCTCTATTGCGCCTGAAACTGACCTTTAATCCCTTTGGGGTTTTCGGGATTTCCTTCGGTTCAAATGAACTATACTATGTTTTTTCCCTGATCGGCATTGTTGTACTCGTCTATATTGCCCTCACGCTTGAAGATCGTGCTGGGGTGATCGTTTTTGGATTACTCATCGGCGGGGCAATCGGTAACGTCATTGACCGGATGCGTTTTGGTTATGTGATTGACTTCATTGATATGGGCATCGGGAATATCCGATGGTTCACCTATAATCTGGCTGACGCATTCATCACTGTGGGTGCGGTTTTCTTGCTGGTGCGTGAGGTTTTTTACAAGAAAAAGGTTGAGTGAATCAGCTAACTGCTGATCAAGAGCCGGTAGATCTCCTGACGCGCCAAAATTGACTTCACGTAATTCCTAGTTTCATTATACGGAATCAATTCGATGAAAGTACCCATTTCGGCATTCGGGTCATTCTTTACCCATCTTCGTACCCGGACGGGGCCGGCATTATAGGCGGCGAGGGATAGGGGAACCGAGTTGAATTCTTGGAGCATTTTTCTGAAGTAATACATGCCGAATCTAATTGAAGTCTCTGGATCTGAATATGTATACTCGGACTCGCCCAATTCTTTGGCAATCAGCCGTGCCGTCGACGGGATAATTTGCATTATCCCCTTTGCATTGGCTGGTGATATGGCATAGGGATCAAAGAGGCTTTCTTGCCATATCATCGCAAGTGATAGACTCACGTCTCCATAGTCATCCATGATGCTGAAGGTATAACGAATCGGATATTGTAGTCTCAACAACTCGAAGGGCAGCGTGTGGATATCTTTCTCTAATGCAAGCCGTTTCACCCTGAGACCATATCTGATTGACTCTTTGTCGGCGCCGTACCGGGAACACAGTCTACTCAGGTAGATGAGATCTTGAGGATCAGCCGCCTCGATCATCTTCAGTTCTTCCAGTGCGTACTCATTTTCGTTCAAGGCGAAAAACGTGATCGCTTTCTCGATATGCAGTGAATCTTCATGGGTGAACGAAATGATGGTATCGGCGAACTGGCTTACCCAAGCATTTAGTGATAACGTGTCAAGGAAAGATAAGTCATTGTATCTCACGAGTGTGTAGTACGACAATGGGAATGTGGTTGACAGATATCGCTCCAGGCTATCGGTCGGTTCTGCGAGCCGCTCCCTGGTCCGTATCTGCCAGTAGACGAACTCGGGCGCATCATGGTTCGCTAAGACCTCCTGGGCTTTCCTCAGATTGCCCACTCTGAAGAGTTGCATTGCCGCCCGGAATTTCGTGTTTCTCTCGCCGATGTTCAAAAAGGTTTCGACGGCATGTAATGTGTCGCCTAATTCTTCCAACAAGAACGCTTTACGCTTTAATCCGCGCACGGCGTATTCGGATCCCTTACGCAGTTGAGCCAGTGAATCGTAGACACTGATCGCCCGGTCGTGTTAATACGTGCGTTAGTATATACTGCCACGATAATAGTAAGCCGCTGACCAGGAGCACGCTGCGAAATGCCGCAGGGCCTGGTTGTATTTTTTCGTACTGTAATAGATGCGACCCAGGTAGTAATTTGATGCGTCATCGAGGATTCCACGCCTCAAGTACTTCAGGGCTTTAGCGTATTCGTTGAAATAGTAATAGACCCGGCCATATGTTTTGTTTTCTGATTTCGTTTTTGGCTTTACAAAAGCCAGCGCGTCATATGCACCGGGTGATTTCGGATGATTCTTTATTAGATTCCAGGCAGTCGAGGTTAACTTCTTCTTGTTCTTCTTTTTTTCGTACATTTTAAGCAACACATATTCTCTCAAAGCGGGGTCTTTCAGATTCTTCAGTTCCGCCTGTACGATGTCTAGATCCGGACTCTCGAGTAGTATCTTGAAGAGTATTTCCTGGTATTCGTCAAAAAGATAATCTCCGATCGTATTGACCAAGAAGATGGCACTCAGTGCACTTTCGTAGTCTTCGATCTCCATGTAGGCTTTTGTTAAATAAATGAGCCGGTAAGCCTCGGGCCCCTTTTCTTTCGAAAGAAAATCGATGGCTTGGTCAAAGGCGCCGAGATTGTAAAGGGCAATCCCTTTTAGCAATTCATTATCGGTCCTGGCAATGATGCGGTGCCAGTTTTC
>DAOVAN010000131.1 GCA_030671005.1 Caldifarciminota bacterium | reverse complement strand
CGTCCGTATTCCGGTAATTACCGGAATAACGGATAAGCGTGAGAACATTAGCGCCATTGGGGAATTCCTGCAGTGTATTAAAGGTATTGAACGATTGCATTTATTGCCATACAATTACCTATGCAAGGATAAGTATCAAAGAATGAGAAAGGATTATGCCTTGAAATACCTTGAACCACCATCTGAGAAGAAACTGAATAAAATTAAAAGCAAATTAGAAACCTATGGTTTGCGTGTGAAGATCAGAGGGTGAGTATGAATAAAAGGATAAGAAAGCTCAGAGAGAAGAGTCTAAGCATAAAACCATATGTTTCTCTTGAGCGTGCCCGTTTGATAACCGAGTTCTACAAAAGTGATGTACCTCAGCGTGTTTCAACGCCAGTCGGCCGTGCACTGGCATTCATGCACATTCTCAAGAACAAGAAGGTATTCATCGATGATGGAGAGCTCATAGTAGGCGAGCGAGGACCTGCGCCATGCGCAACACCTACGTATCCAGAGATATGTATTCACAGCCTGGGTGACCTCGACATATTGAATTCACGAGAAAAAGTAGCATTCTCTGTAGGCAAGCGCACGAGAGATATTTACGAAAAAGAAATCATTCCTTTTTGGCAGGGCCGTTCAATACGCGAACGCATATTTCGAGAAACCGATGAGGCATGGCAAATAGCCTATGAAGCCGGCGTCTTTACCGAATTTATGGAACAACGCGCGCCAGGTCATACCGTGCTCGATGACAAAATATACAAGTACGGGTTTCTCCGTTTTAAAGCAAAAATAGAACAGCGACTGAAATCATTAGATTTCTTCAATGACCCTGAGGCTTTTGATAAGCGCGAAGAATTGACCGCGATGTCCATTGCCGCCGATGCCTTGATCCACTTTGCGCATCGACATGCGGCAAAGGTGCGGCAGCTCCTCAAGAAGACGAAATCGCCCACGCGGAAAAAAGAGCTGAAGAAGGTTGCGCAGAACTGTGAATGGGTGCCTGTTCATGCACCACGCACATTCTGGGAAGCTTTGCAGTATTACTGGTTTGTCCATCTGGGCGTGATTACCGAGTTCAATACCTGGGATTCGTTCAATCCGGGGAGGCTGGATCAGCATCTCTATCCGTTTTACAAACGTGACATTGCAAAAGGTATTTTGACCAAAGAGCGGGCTCGTGAGCTGCTCCAGGCATTCTGGATAAAGTTCAACAATCAACCAGCTCCGCCTAAGGTCGGCGTAACTGCACAAGAGAGCAATACCTATACGGATTTCTGTCTGATCAATCTCGGTGGTCTTAAGCCGGATGGTTCTAATGCCGTGAATGAACTCTCATACCTGATATTGGATGTCATTGAGGAAATGCGTATTGTACAGCCCAGCTCCATGGTTCAGATAAGCCATAAAAATCCGGACCGGCTCCTCAAACGAGCCCTCGAGATAGTTAAGACTGGTTTTGGCCAGCCGTCGATCTTCAATACGGATGAGATTGTCAAAGAAATGCTCAGGCAAGGCAAGTCAATCATTGACGCACGTAGTGGCGGAGCTAGTGGTTGCGTCGAAACAGGAGCCTTTGGAAAGGAGAGCTACATTCTTACTGGATATTTTAATCTAGTTAAGATCCTTGAAATCACCCTTAACAATGGTAAAGATCCGTTGACTGATAAGCTGATAGGACTGAAAACTGGCAATCCAGCACGGTTCGAGACATTCAATGAATTATTTTCTGCATACAAGAAACAACTCGAATACTTCATCAACATAAAGATCAAAGGTAATATCATAATCGAGCGCATATATGCGAAGTACATGCCATCCGTGTTCTTGTCCATCCTCATAGATGACTGTATTGCTAAGGGGAAAGACTATCATAGTGGCGGTGCCCGGTACAATACTTCATACATACAGGGTGTGGGCATCGGAAGCATCACCGACTCCCTGACCGCAATCAAATATCATGTCTTCGCTAAGAAAGATGTTCGTATGCAACGTTTGTTGAAGGCGTTGCGTGGTGATTTCAAGGGGTACGAGGCGCTGCACAACAGGCTTTGGGACGATACGCCCAAATACGGTAATGACGATGATTATGCTGATAACATCATGAAAAAGGTGTTTGAGATTTTCTTCAAAGCCGTAGACGGCAGACCTAATACCAAGGGTGGATTCTTCCGGATTAATCTCTTGCCGACTACGGTACATGTGTACTTCGGCAGCAAGATTGGTGCTACGCCCGATGGCAGACGCGCACACACGCCACTTTCCGAGGGTATTTCGCCGGTGCAGGGTACTGATAAAAACGGTCCCACATCAGTTCTGAAATCCGCGGCCAAGATGGACCATGTCCGAACTGGAGGTACGCTCTTGAATCAGAAGTTCACGCCGCAACTGCTGGCTGATGAAGAGGGCATCAATAAATTGGCTGCACTGATACGTGCCTACTTCAGCATGGATGGACATCATATTCAGTTTAACGTCGTAACCGCCGAGACGTTGAGAAAAGCCCAGAAAAATCCCGAGAAGTACCGTGACCTCATTGTACGAGTAGCTGGATACAGCGATTATTTCATTGACCTGGGTAAAGATCTGCAGGATGAGATAATTCGACGCACTGAACAAGGGAGATGCTGATCTGTACCGATATGTTTGCTTAACTGTATACAGTTGTACTTCAAATTAATATTTAGAGGAGGGTTTTATGATATCGCTACTTTTTATCTTATCATTTAATCCGTTTTACTTCATCCACTATTCTGATCCCCAGATCGGAAATAGCGTTGCAGCCCAACCCAACCTGGCGACGGCAGTCAGCCAGATTAGTGATATGCAACCACCTCCGCAATTTATTATTGTTGCCGGAGATATGGGCAATAATCCTGGAAGTCAACCACTGGTGTTGGAACAATGGGGAATCTGTGATAGTCTTTTTAACCTGCTCGCAATGCCGAAATATTACATACCGGGGAATAATGATATCGGGTATGAGGACGAGGGTTGTTGGACACCCGGTATGCTGCAATTCTACCGGAATTTCTGGGGTGCTGATTACTACACATTTGACGCAGATTCATGCCATTTCATCGCACTCAATTCAACCCTGCTTGATACCTACAGTCCTCACGCTTGTTTTCCCTACTCACTGGAACAGGACAGTTTTATGCGCTGGGACCTACAGAATATTCAGGGTCAGGAATATAAGCATCTCTTCTTCTTCTTTCATTTCCCATTGTATTTGCTGTCACCTTATGAGCCTAATAGTCACATAGGAGTTGACCGGCCACGCCGCGATACTATTCTGCAGTATTTGCTTGATCATAGCTTCACTGCCGTATTCGCTGGGCACTGGCATCTGGACTATACGAACTTCTATTGGCCGTCATTATTGCAGACCGGGCTTGCGACGTGTGAGACAGATCCCCCGGTAGGTTACCGGGTTGTCAAGGTTTTTGACAATGGGATCGAAACATTCACGATCTATCTGCCGGACCCAATTGATAGTCTACCATTGGTGAACATAGTCACGGCGGCGGTGGATCATGATACGGTCGAGGTCAATGTTCCGATGGCATTCACGTGTATTGTCGATTCAATGAACTTCCCCGATTGGAACGATCTGTCATTCAAATGGAAATTCGGTGATGGCGATTCTTCTATGTCGGCAAATACTGTTCATGTATATTCTGATACGGGACACTATCAAATAGTCTTTGCGGCATATGAATTGCATGATAAGTGTGCACTCTACCGGTTCAATATTGTTGTAGAGGAAGCAACGTTTGTGCAGGAGAACATCACTGAAAACATATCTGTTTGCCGTTTGCGTATTTCTACATATCAGAATTTTATGGAGTTAGAAATTTCTGAACCAGGATACGTGACGTTAGAACTATATCAAGCAGATGGTAGGTTTATGAAACGACTCATGGATCGATACCTCGGTAAAGGGCGGCACCGGGTTGAACTGGACAGGGGTATCCCTTCTGGAGTGTATTTCGTGCGTTTGTCTGCGTCAGGCACTCATCTGACGCATAAATTTGTCTACATACGCTAGTGCAGTAATCGGGCAGTGAGTGCCATTGATACCGGGGACAGGCATACACTTTTTATCAACGGTGTGAGTTGATTCTGCAAGTCACGCTTTCTGCAGGATGCTGGGTATTTGATGGATGACAGTGATGAATGTTGGAACGCGATGTCCCTAAAAGGTATAAAAGTGTATGCCTGTCCCCAGGTACCAAATCAAGCAGCCGAAACCTTACTTTATTTTTACTACCTTCTGAATGACCTCGTCATCTATTTCTATGAAATAGATGCCACGTGTGATCACACGTGGTTCTACGATTCTGCCTGTAATGTCAAAAACTTTGCACTTCTTGTCTGCGGGCAGTAGCAAAGGTCCGGTGATGATGGTTGCGCCGGGGTTTTCGTATGTCTTTACGGGTCTTGCTGTAGGTTGTTCTTCAA
>DAOVAN010000071.1 GCA_030671005.1 Caldifarciminota bacterium | reverse complement strand
TGCACTCAAAGGCAAGTCTAATCTGAAAATCTACGGCATGGTAGAACGTATTCATGAATTGATAGGCACAACCGATATCCTGATCACCAAGGCGGGCGGCATTACGAGTACTGAGGCTGCTCAAGCAGCACCAGTATTGCTATTTGCCAATTCGATTGTTGGACTGGAGGACAAGAATGAGGATTTCTTCATTGGCCACGGCGCTGCATTACGGATTACGAAAAATGATGCCCAACTAATAATGGCCGATCTTCTCGCTAATCCATCTAAAATGGCAAAAATGCGTAAGAATCTTAAGGGTATCTGCAAGAAAAAAACTGCCATCAATATCGCCAAGACGATAATAGGGACAGGCTACTTTTTTAAGGGCTAATACACACAGGATGCCGCGAGTAGCCAGAGGCTTGGTGGACGGATATACCTATCATGTACTTAATCGAGGTAACGGAAAGCAGACCGTATTCCACAAAGACAAAGATTATTATGTATTTGTTACTATGATGCATGAAGCTGCAGCTCGAATACCAATAGCACTTTATGCATATTGTTTGATGCCGAATCATTTTCATATGGTCGTGATGCAAAACGAGGGGGCGAACTTAAGTCAGTGGATGCAATGGTTGATGACCAGCCATGTCCGACGCTATCATGGTCACTATGGCACAAGTGGCCATATTTGGCAAGGTCGGTTCAAGAGCTTTATCGTGAAGCAAGATCATCATTTGTTGAATGTGCTTAGGTACGTGGAGGCCAATCCAGTTAGGGTAGGGATGGTGACGTCAGCAAGGGACTGGCCGTGGTCCTCTCATAGGTTGAGGCTTGAGGGAATTCAACCCACGCTCATAAGTGCCTTACCAGTTGAATTGCCCGATAATTGGTCGAGCCTTGTCAACGAATCATTCAATCAGAAGGATTTAGAAATGTTAAGAAAGAGCGTCGGTCGGCAGACACCTTACGGCGACATATTGTGGCAAGTTGAACTCCGCAGAAAGCTGGGGCTAGAATCAACGATAAGGCCGAGAGGACGGCCAAGAAAAAAGTAGCCTGTCCCTGTTATGGACCGAGAAAAGTTCACTAAACTAGTAAGAGAAGCTTTAGATGGTTTACCACCTATTTTTCGCAAGAAACTCAAGAATATTCAAGTTGTAGTTGAAGAAGAACCCGTTGCTCAAAGGTCTTTGCTTGGGTTATATCAGGGAGTACCTTTTAAACATCGCGGTATTTGGTATGGCAATGTCATGCCCGATAAAATCACCCTTTTCAAGCGGAATATTGAACGTATTAGCAATACTGAAGAGGAAATAGAGGACTGGATCAACAAAGTGCTCATTCACGAGATCGGCCATTATTTCGGCTTCAGCGAAGAAGATCTGCACCGGCTAGATCAGCGCTGATTGCACTTTTTTCGAACCTTTTCGTCCCGCAATGCGTTATTGTTACAGGAGGTAATATGCGGAGAATAGGTTTATTCTTGCTTGCCATTGTGTGTTTCAGTTGTGCTCAAACATACGTTGAAGATGTTGTCACCAATCAAGGTGCAATCCTCGAGGTCGGCGATGCACAGTTTGACATTCCGATGAACGGCGTTAAGGATTCTACAGTGATAAGAATCGAGAAACGCGGGGCTCCGAAGAAACTCTATGAGCAAGGTTTTGTTTTGTTGGGTAAGTCATTCGTTATCAAGCCTGAGACTCTTACGTTTGAAACCCCAGTCATATTTTCATATCCTGCAAAGGATATTGCGCGGATATAGGTTAACCGCCCAAAGCATAAGTCGGCTTAGATGTATATCCTTTTTAATCTGCCAAAGGTTTACGGCACAACCAACCATGAGATTGCCACCTCGTACGATCTACGACTCTACGGGGACATGGAAGGTTTAGATGCCTAACTCTTTTTTGGCCGCGGTATTGAGGACCCTTGCGACTGCTGGGTCTTTGATTATGGCCATCAATTTCTTCCAAACTTCAAAGTTACGTTCTCTTAATCTTTCTGTAAAACCCTTTATTGCGGAATAGCTTGGTTCAGTTTTCTTGAGCTCATTCTGGATTTCTTTCAGTTCTTCGATGATGAGCTCCTTTGAGTCAGCGCTCGGTTTATCTGACCCCTCTGTTTCCTTGATTAAGGAGTCGAACTTCTCAAAGATATCACACGGGATGAGCGGCGTTGCTGACTCTTCATGGAAGAATACACTCATTTGGTACTCATCTTCGACTAGATCGATACCCTTTGGTGTGATTCGTGCACCGACAAAAAGACTGCCTTCGAGAGGTTTTTGCAACTCAACGTAGCCTTTCTCTTCAAGGTAGATGATGTTAAAATGCAATTCCTTGAGGTTGACACTCAATATCTCCTTGAATTCCTTCGCGGCTACACGGTTGTAGGGGTGTTCTTTAAAACGCTCGTATAGTGTCTCGAGTATTTTTCGACGTATCTGGATATTGCTCATGGGGAATTGTATCAATACTGGGTAGCGCGTCAATACATGTGTGGTTACATAATGAAAACGTTATGTAGGGCAAACCTTCAACTTTGCACAAATCAATCTGTCTGGATTTCGAACCAAGATTTCCAACGTGCGGGCATCTGGTATATTAAAAGAGTAAAAAAGCATACCTGCTTGACTTTCTTTTGATTTAATGTATCATTGTGCGATGGAAGAGCGCTTGAGAAAACTTGAAAAATTGAGAGAATTGGGTGTCAACCCGTATCCATACACATTTGACCGTACACATACATTTAGACAAATAAAGGAAAATTTTGAGGCGTTGAGCCAGACCGAGGAGAGAATCAACACATGCGGTCGTGTAATTACTGTGCGTGGCCATGGTAAAACGCTTTTCGCAACACTGACTGACGAGTCTGACCGCATGCAGGTGTATCTCAGAAAGGATAAGCTCGGAGAAAGGTTTGACCTTTTCCAGTACTACGATGTCGGCGATTTCATGGGTATTGGGGGTGTGGTTTTTAAAACGAAGACTGGCGAGATCACGGTACTCGTGGATGACTACGTTCTGTTATCGAAATCCCTTCGTCCTTTACCAGAGAAATGGCATGGCTTGCGCGACATTGAAATGCGGTATCGCAAGAGATATCTTGACTTGATCGCCAATACCGAAGTTCGTGAGATATTCAGAAAGAGAACAAGACTCATAAATTTAATGCGCCAGTTTTTGGATGGGCAGGGCTTTATTGAAGTTGAGACTCCGGTGCTGCAGGCAATATACGGTGGCGCTGCCGCATATCCTTTCAAGACATACTACAATGCACTTGAGCAGGACATGTTTTTGAGAATCGCGGATGAGTTGTATCTGAAGAGGCTGATTGTCGGAGGTTATGAAAAGGTGTATGAGGTGTGCCGGGACTTTCGAAATGAGGGCGTAGACCGTATGCATAATCCGGAATTTACGATGCTTGAATTATATCAGGCCTACACAGACTATAACGGAATCATGGATTTGGTCGAGCAGATGGTTGAGTATCTGTTGGCAGAATCAGGCGATGCAAAGAAGATTGAGTTCGTTGATAGGGAGATCGAGTTCAATCGTCCGTTCAAACGGGTAAAATATGTCGATAGTCTAAACGAGAAGCTCGGTCTCGACGTTCTGTCCGCTAGAGAGAGTGAAATCGATGAACACTGCGAGCAAAACGGTATCGACTACAAAAAACTCGCTCATGGGTCGAAGATCGATAAGCTCTTCAGTGAACTCGTACAAAAGAATCTCATTGAACCGACATTTGTCATTGATTACCCGAAAGTGATTTCTCCACTTGCCAAGACGCATCGAGATGATGACCGCTTGGTCGAGAGATTCGAATTCATCATGTTCGGAGTGGAGATCGCCAATGCCTTCTCTGAATTGAATGACCCGGTTGAACAACGCAAGCGTTTCGAAAGCCAAATCGCCCACAAGGAAGAAGGTATTCGTGAAATAGACGAGGATTTCATACAGGCTCTGGAGCACGGGATGCCGCCGACTGGAGGAATAGGTATTGGCATTGACCGGTTGTGTATGGTGCTGCTTAATCAGCCCTCAATCCGCGACGTCATCCTATTTCCGCAATTGCGTAAAGAATCCAAGGAAAACCCTTGATAGCCTTTAATCGCCTTAGTAGCCCTTTCCTGCCCTTTTCTGCCTTTTATCCCCCTTTAAGAATATGAACATCGAATTCTTCATCGCCCGCCGCTACATGCTTTCACGCCATAGAAAATTCCTCTCTCTATCAACTGTGATTGCAATCGGTGGTGTATTCATCGGGGTGGCTGCACTCTTGATAACTCTTTCGATGATGAACGGGTTCCAAAATGAGTTGCGTAGGAGAATTCTTGGTGGTACGCCGCACATCATCGTGCGCAAATATTTCAACGAACCGATTCACAATTATCAAAACATCATGCAGAAACTGGAGCCTTATAATTTCATTGAAGCCGCGGCGCCCTTTGTATATCAGAAGTCAGTGATAAAATTCAGGAGGCAGCTTGATGGTGTCATTATAAAGGGGGTCGACGACAAACTGGAAAAGAACATCACCGACATAGGGAAGAAGATGATTAGCGGGATCTTTGAACTAGATGGTGGATGTGTGATCGGTATCGAACTTGCGCATAGCTTAGGTATCAGTGTGGGTGATTCACTGGTAATCGCCTTGCCCTTCGGAGGGCAACTGGGTTTGCTACCAAGGGCAAAGAAGGTCGTGCTGCGCGGTATTTTTGATTTGGGATATTTCGACTATAACGCTACGTTGGTTTATATGGATATAGAAGATGTCCAATCGCTATTTGAAATGGGGGAGAGTGTGAGTGGCATCGAGGTAAAGGTTGATGATATTTACAGGGCGCCGCATTATGCCAACATGATTGAGGATGACCTTGCTTACCCATACCGGGCACAGAATTGGATTGAATCGAACCGGTCAGTATTTGCGGCTCTCAAGATGGAGAAGATCATAACCTTTATTGTGCTGGTTTTGATCATAATCGTCGCCGGCTTCAACATCATCGGAACTCTCATCAACATGGTTAAGAAGAAGACGAAAGAGATTGGTATTATGCGTTCATACGGATTCACCAAGCCCAAGATAATGCGTATGTTTATTTATCATGGAAGTATTATAGGCATAATCGGCACGGTTTTGGGCCTTGTGTTTGCTTTTGCTGCGTGTTTGTTACTAGACACATATCAAGTGACACTGCCTGGCGATATATATTTCATTGAAACATTACCCGTGGAGATGGAACTGAATGATTTCATTGTGACTGCAGTTGCGGCGATATTGATAAGCTTTCTCGCGACGATCTATCCGGCCAGGAGAGCAACGCAACTAACAACTGTCGAGGCCTTACGCAATGAATGATATGATCCTTGAGGTATCTAACCTGGGCAAAACATATTTCTTGGAGAATGAGACAATTCATGTGTTGCAGGGCATTGACTTGAGAGTCAATAAAGGTAGTTTCGTAGTCATTTCTGGACCTTCAGGCAGTGGTAAATCAACACTACTTAACATACTGGGAAGTTTGGATAGGCCAACCAGCGGCGAAGTAGTTTTTGATTCGGTTGACCTATTTTCTCATGACGATGCTTGCTTGTCTGAGACACGAAACCAGAAAATGGGGTTTGTCTTTCAGTTTCATCATTTGCTTGCTGAATTCTCCTGCTTGGAGAACGTCGCGTTGCCTGCATTGGTGAACGGAAGCTCGCCATCCCGGGCATACCAGAAAGCGCAGGATCTGTTGGACACATTCGATATCGGGGACAAGAGGAATAGATTACCGGATGAGATATCGGGCGGTGAGCGCCAGCGCGTGGCGATCGCCCGCGCCATGATCAATGATCCGTTGATATTGTTTGCCGATGAACCTACGGGCAATCTTGATGAGGAAAACACAAATAAACTACTGGATGTATTCGTTGGTCTAAAAGACGATGGGCGGACAGTCGTACTGGTGAGTCATTCTCTGGATATTGCACGGGTTGGGACGGATGTTTATAAGCTGAAAGAAAGAAGGTTATATGCTGTGTGATGATTGCAAAAATAAGCCAGCGTCAATATTTTTCAAAGAGGTATTGCCCGACAAGACCGTAGAACTTCATCTCTGCGAAGAGTGCGCATCGAAGCGTGGTCTTCTTGTGACCAAGAAATTGTCA
Source organism: Caldifarciminota bacterium (assembly GCA_030671005.1). Classification (GTDB taxonomy): domain Bacteria; phylum Hydrothermota; class Tepidihabitantia; order SM23-42; family SM23-42; genus SM23-42. The sequence goes on along the minus strand of DAOVAN010000071.1, from coordinate 2,196 downwards.
CCGGTAGAGATACTTCACAAATTACTCAAGCAGCAGAGCGCGCAGGATGAGAGGGTGATATGCCCGCGTTGCTATATGTCTTTAGCGGAGTTTAAACGTGTTGGACGATTCGGTTGTAGTCAGTGCGTAGCGACGTTCGACGAACATATCAAGAGTCTCATTAAACAAATCCACCAGAGTGACCGGCATGTAGGAAGAAAATCGACGCCCGGTACGAAAAAAGGACTCGAAGTGTACAAACTGCGCGAAGAGCTAAAGAAAGCACTAGAAAGAGAAGCATATGAGGATGCCGCCAAGATACGTGACAAATTGAAGGGTTATGGTATCGAAGATGCTTGATAATATACGGTGGCTCATTCCATCAAAGAAGGATACCCTGCCATGTGGTGAGGAAAGAGAAATTGTTGTTTCATCACGGATCAGGGTGGCGCGCAATCTCGATGCAATCCCGTTTGACATCAAGATGAAACCGACCGATGCGGAACATCTCATTAGCGTGGTGCGTTCGGTGATCGAGAAAAAGGTTGATGGGAAATTTCTCGATCTGCAAGCAATGAAACCACTGGAGAAAGAGTCGCTCCTGGAATGCCACCTCGTTTCACCTGGATTTGTCAAGAAAGGCAAGCCAGCGAGCGTATTCATAAGTAAAGGCGGGAATATTTCTGTGATGATTAACGAAGAAGATCACCTACGGTTTCAGGGCATCGGATGTGGTTTGAATCTTGTTAACCTGTCGAGCGAGGTATTCAACATCGAGGAATTCGTCGGTGACAATGTTGATTATGCATTTAACGAAAACTATGGTTATCTGAGTTCGTGTCCCACGAATATCGGAACGGGGATGAGAGCCTCGGTCTTTATGCATCTACCAGGATTAGTGTTCACGAACGAGGTTGAAAAGGTGCTGAAAGGTGCACTCCAGATCGGCATGGCCGTTAGAGGAATCTATGGAGAGGGGAGTGAGATAAGAGGGAGTCTGTTTCAAATATCGAACCAGCACACCATTGGCTTCAAGGAGGAAAGCCTTCTGGAGAGGATAACAAAGCTTTCCAATATGATCATCGACATAGAGAAGAAGGCGCGCGATGTTATCCTCAATAAAGCACGCAACGAATTTGAAGACAAGATTTTCCGCAGCCTTGCGATTCTAAGGGCGGCTAGGACAATCAGTAGTGGCGAGGTATTGAATCTTCTCTCTGCTCTGAGATTTGGAGTAGGGGTCGGCATTATCAAGGATATCACACTTGATACGCTGAATGAAATAATGGTTGTTTCGAGGCCCGCTAATATTCAGCTCCATTCTGGTGAAATGCTCGAGGAACAAGAGCGAGACATCAAACGAGCCGAATATATCAGGAAAAGGCTCGGTGACAAAGTATAGTACTACATTCGCAGACAATACAAAAGGCTGTTGGTCTATCGCGCTAGCTCTCCGTGTCTGAAAAAAAGCATATCAAAAAACCTGAGACTTCACGTGTAAAAAACAAAGATGCCCAGTGCGTCAATGATGAAATCGTGTTTCTCGGTACTGGTGGTGCACGTTATGTTGTCGCCAAACAACTGAGGGCAACAGGGGGTTTGCTTTTTCGCATCGGTGGCAAGAATATTCTCGTTGACCCGGGGCCCGAGTCACTTTACCGGCTGCTAACTTATCTTCCCAAATTCGCTCCCGAGAAAATTGATGCGATTATTCTAACTCATAAACATATCGACCATAGCGCGGACATTAATGTCTACCTCGATGTTATCACCAAGGGCGGTTTTAACAAACATGGCATACTACTAGCTCCGGCAGACGCTTTTGGTGAGGATGGTGTCATCTTTAAATATCTTCTGGACTTCTTAGACGAAACGATAATCATCAAAGAGAATTATACTTTCAGAATCGACGGACTGCAATTTGCATTTCCGCTGCGACATGAACACCGTGTGGAAACATATGGCTTCAAGTTATCGCACGAAGGTTACACGATTTCTTATATTACCGATACAAAATACTTCGAGAAGTTGATCCCGGCATACCGGGCCGATGTTGTGATAATGAATCTTATTAAGCTGGAACCTTCTGAGATCGACCATTTATCGGTTGATGATTGTGCAGAGATTATCCCGGGCATTAAGCCTAAGGTAGCAATCATCACACATTTTGGCATGACAATGATCAGGAAAGGCCCGTGGAATGTTGCCCGCCAGCTA
>DAOVAN010000161.1 GCA_030671005.1 Caldifarciminota bacterium | reverse complement strand
TAAGCCGGGTGAGCTTATCTGCGTCCAGGGCAGCGTCGGATTCTATGAGATCGCTTGCAATAAGGGCAGTGCCCGGGAAATGCTCGGTGCGACTGTCGGTATGCATGTGCAAGCATCCTGATATACTGGGGTCAGGTCTCTACCCCCTACGCTTTCGCTCCGAGGGCATGCATTGAACATAACTCAAATGGCAGAAAAGGGCTCAAGAGGGCTCATAGCCCCGCCCTTTCTGACGAAAGAGCGGGACACTGGATTTTCCAACCAAATCACAGATTTCCCCTGGTGCTTCACTAGGGACACTCGAATCTTCAGCCAAACGTAGATTTGGGAATATTCGGTGGGGGAAAATTCGTGAGGGCTAAGAAGGCAAAGGAAACAAAGCAAAAATAGCGAACCTTGTGAGCCGTCTTGCGTTGGGCGACAAACTGGAAGAGCATACCAGGATACCAGAAAACCAGTAGGCAGAGGATAAGATAATCAGGAAGAAATCGTGGCACGTTGTGAGTAGAGGGGCAATGCAGTGTATTCAAGAAACAAAAGTATCGTTTTGATATTTGGATTTCGTGCTTAGGATTTGTTTCGAATTTCGAATTTCGAATTTAGTATTTTCACAGCAGCACGCCCAGTCTTGACTTGATAGCATGCGGAGATAGAATATAGCATGGGTAAGTTTCAACAACTCCTCAGGCAAAAGGTAGTAATCCTCGATGGTGCTACAGGCACTAATCTCTTGGGAAAAGGACTCGCACCCGGTGAGTCGCCCAGCATACTCAACGTTAGAAACGAAGACACTGTATTGGAATTGCACAAGGCATATGCTGAAGTTGGTGCTGACGTTATACTCACGAATACGTTCAGCGCAAACGGTCATAGTTTTACAAAGCCAATGTTGGGTAGAGTTATCCGACACGGAGTAGCATTGGCAAAGCGTGCCGCTAAGAAAAGAATGGTCCTGGGCGATGTCGGGCCCCTTGGTGAGTTTATCGAACCCTATGGCACGAAAACGTTCGAAGAAGCGCTCAAAGATTACAGAGCCATATTCCGCATCTTCAGTAGTACTGGTTTGAAGAAATTCTTCATTGAGACAATGACATCGATTGTTGAAGCCAAAGCGGCCTTTCTGGCTGCACAGGAATATGCGAGTGATATTTTCATTTGTTTTTCCTTGCAGGACAATGGTCGGACAATCATGGGTGATATCCCCGAATCGATTGCCCTTACATTTGAAGCGCTCGGCGCGAGAGGGGTAGGTATAAATTGTACCGCTCCCGAGGTGGTGGTTCAGGCAATCGCCAAGATGGCACGGGTGACCTCGCTGCCACTCATCGCCAAGCCGAACGCAGGCCAGGTGCAGATTGAGAACGAGCATGTTCACCATACAATGTCAGATGCGCAACTAGCAGCGTACTATGTGAAGTTTGTGCGCGCAGGTGCGAACATGGTTGGTGGTTGTTGTGGAACCTCACCCTTATATACAGAGGAGATTGCCAAAAAGCGTGTGAAGCCCATTCGCAAAGGAGTCCGGAAGGCTTTCTATCTGACCACACCCGGACGGATATTGAATGTCGAGGAAAATAAACCCGTCGTGGTAGGTGAACGTCTGAATCCATCAGGTCGTAAGAAACTGGGAGCCAGACTCAAGAAAAAGGACTATCGCATATACGGTGAGGAGGCGTTGCAGCAGGAAAACGCAGGTGCGGCTGCCCTCGATGTTAATGCTTTTGTTGCAGTGCTCAATGAGTATGATACACTCCCGCGCGCGGTCCATGAAGTGCTGAAGAATTCCAGCCTACCTTTATTTATCGACACCCTGGATTTTAAAGCAGCAGAGACAGTGCTACGGTTCTATCCAGGATTGGGGGTATACAATTCAATCCCTGCGCGGCGCAAGGAATTGGCAAAATGGCTACCCATGATTCGGCGCTACGGATTCAAACCAGTCATATCACTCATTGGCGACAAAATTCCTCAAACCATTCGAGAACGAATGCGCAATGCCAAACTCGCCGTAAGTATGGCAAGAAAAATAGATTTTCCGGTTGATGACCTGATATTCGATCCGTTGGTCTTCCCAATAGCCACTGAGAAGGAACAGATGAATAGTACATTAGAGACACTTTCGAGGCTACACGATATGGGTCTCAAGACAATTTTAGGTGTTTCTAATGTGTCTTATGGATTACCTGATCGTTCTTTGCTTAATGCGGCATTGGTCACCGCAGCTGTTAAGAACCACGTGACGTTTCTTATCCTCAATCCATTGGATGAGGTTGTGATGGGTGCATTGAATGCTTCGGATGCGTTGTTTTCGGGTGGCCTAACAACGTATATAGAAAATTATAGAAAGCGCATACAGGAGCCAGAACCGAAGAGAAAGACACTCAGACATGCGATTGTTTGTGGTGATGTAGAGTCAGGAGTTGAGTTGGCTAAGGGCTTACTCGATTCTGGTATAGACGCTAAGGAATTAATCGAGAATCACGTGGTGAAGGCATTAGAAATCGTGGGTAAGAACTATGAAGAGGGCAAGTTTTTCATACCCGATTTACTCAAAGCGGCCGAGGTTGCGCAATCAATCCTCGGTTTGATGAGCCGTCACATGCCCAGACAGGCGAAGCGCGGAAAGATTGTTATCGCTACTGTCAAAGGCGATATTCATGATATAGGCAAGAACTTAGCGGCGATGGTGTTTGAATCAGTTGGCTATGAAGTAATTGATCTGGGTAAAGATGTTACATCAAGAGCAATTGTTGATTCAGTACGAAAACACAATCCCGACTTCCTGGGGCTGAGCGCCTTGCTCACAACAACAATGGTTGAGATGGAAAACGTGATTGATGCCCTGCAACATGCCGGGTTGAACGTTAAGGTCATCATCGGGGGACCGAACGTGAGTGCTCGATATGCAAAGAAGATAGGTGCATATGGTGCGGCACAAACTGTCTTTGAGGGATTGGGACTGTTGAGAAACCAAAACAGTGCTACGCGATAAAATCCTCAAGAAAAAAATAATCACCTTGGAAATATTACTACCAGTTTCCTTGGCGTTTGACGAACTACTGGGTGAAATAGAATATGTTGGTCCGTTTATTGATGCGGTTAATTTCCCTTCTAATCCATTGGGAAGACTGCGCCCGGATGCGTTATCTTGCGCCCATATCATTCAGGAGAAACTGAATGTCGAGGTTATACCCCATTTTGTTGCCCGTCATCTTACATTGCTCGGATATGAGAGTAGGCTGCTCGGAGCAAGAGCGCTGGGTATCGATAATATCCTGTGCGTGACGGGTGATGCGCCGTCCGAAGGGCGTAGTGCATTCGAACTGGATTCTCCCAGATTACTCTCCATAGCAAAAGATCTAAGACAAGGCCAGACCTCGGCGCGCAGACATATCGGCCCGATAGATTTCTGTTTGTGTACTAGTTTCAACCCTAATGTGCCAAATGTACAGGGTGAATTCGTAAAAGCCGCATCGAAATATAGAGCGGGTGCGGA
>DAOVAN010000136.1 GCA_030671005.1 Caldifarciminota bacterium | reverse complement strand
CTGCAGCTATTGAAAAAAAATATCCCGGTCCTGATAGCGTTGAATTTGTGGGACGAAGCCAGACACATTGGAATCACAATCGATACGAATGCCCTTGAGAAAATCCTAGGTATTCCGATCGTCACGACGGTGGCAATAACCGGGGAAGGAATCAAGGAACTCGTCAACCGACTGGGCGATGCAAAAAAGGGTAAATACCGGTACGATGATGAAGAACGCTGGCATGAAGTCGGTAGAATCGTCGACAAGGTACAAAGCATAAAACATAAACACCATACGCTCGGTGAACGGCTCGGCGACCTGACCATCCACCCCTGGACCGGCATCCCGATTGCAATTGTCATTCTCTTTCTACTCTTCTTCGTAATTCGATTCATCGGTGAAGGCCTGATCGCCTATATCACCGAACCCCTTTTCGAATCATTATGGGCTCCTTTGATGATGCAGGTGTCGGGTATCCTCGGTCCGGGTAATTTGCTACACAAGATAATAATCGGCGAACTGTTCGACGGTGCGATCGACTTTCAGCAATCATTCGGCATCCTCACCACTGGCTTGTATGTGCCACTCGGTGCGGTCCTACCCTATATTTTTGCATTCTACCTGATGCTCAGTATTCTCGAAGATACCGGATACTTACCCAGGCTCGCCGTGCTACTCGACAACACACTCCATATTATCGGTCTACATGGCATGGCCATTGTTCCCATGTTCTTGGCGGCCGGGTGCAACGTACCCGGCGTCCTGGCTACAAGAATCCTGGAAACCAAGCGGGAACGGTTCATCGCCGCAACCCTGATGTCTATTTCTATCCCGTGTGTTGCGCAGACCGCAATGATCACCGGTCTACTCGGAAAGTATGGCGCACGTGGGCTCTTCCCAGTCTTCGCGACGCTCTTCGTTGTCTGGCTGGTTGCCGGGAATGTATTAAGGATTCTGGTCAAAGGAGAAAGCCCTGAAATATTCACGGAAATACCACCCTACCGTCTCCCCCATTTTGTAACATTGATGAAAAAAGTGTGGATGCGTATTCATTGGTTTCTCCATGAGGCTGTTCCGTTCGTCCTGATCGGCGTATTCATTGTCAACATACTGTATGTACTTGGTGTCATCTCTTTTCTTGCCAGCATCACTGCACCGATCACGACGAGGGTACTCGGATTACCGCTCGAAGCAGTTGGTGCCTTGCTCATTGGCTTCTTCCGAAAGGATATCGCGGTTGGCATGCTGGCACCGCTCGGACTGACCGTCAAACAGCTCATCATTGCGAGTGTCGTGTTGACGATGTACTTCCCGTGCGTCGCGACGTTCGTTGTGTTGCTTAAGGAACTGGGCATCGTCGACATGCTCAAGGCCGCGTTCCTCATGGTTAGTTCAGCACTCATCATCGGCGGCTTACTCAACGTCATCCTCTGAGTCGACTATAATACTGACAAATTCACCCTTGACATGCCCTGGTTTCTGATTATAATAATTACATGATTGAAACGATTTCAAATACTGATGAACTCAGAGGGGATCTTGCCGCAAAGGGTCTCAAACCAACATACCAGCGCATTATGATACTCGATTATCTCAACAAGCACAAAAGCAAACATCTCACCGTGGAAAGGATATATGAAGCACTCGCCAAGAAGATGCCGATGCTTTCTTTGACCACGGTTTACAATACGTTGAACTCATTCCTGAAGGCGGGTCTGGTGTCAGCAATCACTATCACCGGTACCGAGGTGAGGTACGACTTGACATCCACTCCTCATCATCATTTTCTCTGCAGACAATGCGGACAGATCATTGATGTCGACGTCCGCTGTCCAATCGCTAATAGAAAGAACATAAACGGCTGCAAGATAGAAGAGGTGCATGGATACTTCAAGGGATTATGCAAGGAATGCGCGAAGAAACAACGTAAACAATAATCTATTATGCTGTGTCTAATCAATAAAGGAGGAAACATATCATGAAAGAAAGAGTCGAGAAAGTACTAGGTGAAATAAGACCAAGTCTAGAGGCAGATGGTGGTAATGTGGAGTTGGTCGATGTCACTGATGACGGTATCGTAAGGGTAAGACTTACGGGCGCCTGCGGGACCTGTCCGATGAGCACACTGACACTGAAGATGGCTATCGAAAAGACCTTGAAGGATAAGATACCAGAGGTCAAATCGGTTGAGCAAGTATTCTAGGTTACGTTTGTCTGGTGATTGTCTGGGTTGTCTCCAAGTGACGCAAAACATCATTGATGCAAAAAGAGTTAAAGGTAAGAAGCGCCTGATTGAGGAAGATAAGTGAACCCGCAGGCGCTTCACAAGATAGGCTACGGCGTGTATGTTGTCAGCTCGAAGAAGAACGACAGATACAACGGCCAGATCGCCAATGCTGTATTTCAGACGACGGCTGAACCACCGACAATAGCGATATGCATCAACAAACAAAATCTCACCCATGAGTACATTGACGATAGCAGACTCTTCAGTGTATCCATACTGACGGTGAACACACCGATGAAATTCATTGGCTGGTTCGGTTTCCGTTGCGGACGTGATCTGGATAAATTCCAAGATGTCGGCCATAGATTGGGCAGGAAAGGCACGCCTATCGTAACCGATTACACTGCGGGTTATTTAGAGTGTGAGGTCATTGATAGTATCGATATTGGAACGCATAAACTGTTCGTTGGCAAACTCGTTGACGCGGAACTTCTCAACAATGAAGAGCCGATGACCTATGATTACTATCATCAGATAAAGGGCGGGAAATCCCCTAAAACGGCCCCCACTTATGTTGTGGACGAGCAGGAAAAGCCTAGCAAAGAGGAGACAAGAAAAATGGCAAAATACAAATGCACAGTATGTGGTTACATCTATGATCCAGAAAAAGGTGATCCGGATTCAGGTGCCAAACCTGGGACACCCTTTGAAGAACTCCCTGACGATTGGGTCTGCCCTGCCTGTGGTGTAGGCAAAGACCAGTTTGAAAAGGTGGAGTGATGGCCGCGCGTGAAATAAAATCAGGAATATATTGGGCAGGCGTGCATCATTGGGACCGGAGGCTTTTCGATGAACTAATTCCTCTCCCTGATGGAACCACGTACAACGCCTACTTAGTGAAAGGCAGTGAGAAGACCGCGCTCATCGATTCGGCTGATCCGGTCAAGGAGGATGAACTCATCGCGAACCTGCAGAATTTGGGAATCGAAAGAATCGACTATGTCATTTCCAATCATGCTGAACAGGATCACTCTGGTGGAATACCCAAGGTGCTGACAACCTATCCCGATGCTAAGGTCGTCACAAATCCGAAATGCAAGACCATGCTCATGGATCTACTACTCATTCCGGAGCAAAAATTCATAGTGGTGAATGACAAAGACACATTACCCCTCGGCGACAAGACACTAGAATTCATCATCGCTCCATGGGTACACTGGCCAGAGACGATGTTGACCTATTCGAGAGAAGACGAGATCCTGTTTCCCTGCGACCTATTCGGATCACATCTCGCGACTAGTGATTTGTATGCGGTCGATGAAGCACGGGTTTACGAAGCGGCAAAGCGCTACTACGCCGAGATAATGATGCCCTTCAGAAACAACATCCAGAAACATCTGAAGAGACTGCAGGAATACAAGATCGAGATCATCGCACCGAGTCATGGTCCTCTCCACAACCGTCCCGATTTCATCCTCGATGCGTACCGGGACTGGACTTCCGACAACGTAAAGAACGAGGTTATTCTGCCCTACGTGTCAATGCACGGCAGCACTGAGAAAATGGTCAAGTACTTCATCGAGGCCCTTATTCAGAAAGGAATCACGGTCAAACCGTTCAATCTCACAAAAACAGATATCGGCGAACTGGCTGTTGCGCTAGTCGACGCCGCGACTATTGTCATCGCCACACCCACTGTTCTTGTAGGTCCTCATCCGGCCGCGGTTTATGCAACATACCTGGCTAATGCATTACGCCCGAAAGCAAAGTACGCATCGGTCATCGGTTCTTATAGCTGGGGAGGCAAGATGCTCGACCAGATCACAAGTATGCTCGGGAACCTGAAGGTCGAACTGATCCCGCCGGTTATCATAAAAGGATATCCCAAAACAAGTGATTTCAAAGCGCTGGAACGGTTGGCCGAGGATATCCTGCAGAAACACAAAGAATTGAAGTTGTTGTAGCACATGTCCGAACAAATCATCTTATGTGACAAACACAATGCAGGTTCGGTTGACAAGCATACAAATATGGATAATAATAGCGGTCAAGACCAATTTTGACGAGTATTAAAGGAGGTTACTAATGAGCGTTTTCGAACCAAGTGAAGTATTCCAATTTGCAATCAG
>DAOVAN010000056.1 GCA_030671005.1 Caldifarciminota bacterium | reverse complement strand
ACCATCACATTTGGGCGACCATCAACTTCCATGAGACAAGAAGAGCATTTACCAACTGCACAAAAGAACCCCCGCGGCCGTTTGTGCTTTTGTGAAAAAGAGAGGACTTTGATGCCTGCCGCGTGAAGCGCAGCCGCAATGGGTTGATTCTCATAGCCTTCAAGCTCCCTGTTCTCAAAGTAGAATTTCACCTTTTCGCCGCGCTCGAACTTTAAGATAGGGTGCTCGGTTATGTAATCAGACATGTGCCCTCGCTACGCTCGGGAAATTCTAAATCCGAATTTCGAAATACGATTCCGCAAATACTCAAATCTCTGATTTGACTGTATTTACGAGAATCCCCGTAGGGGGAACAATCCCTAAATCCTAATGACCAAAACAAAGAAAAGTGTTTAGAACATTTGGATTTGAGCATTAGAATTTGTCTAGTATTTAGTATTTCGAATTTAGGATTTAAAGTAATTGACTGCATTCTTGAATATAAAGAACCCGTCACCCTTCTCAGGTATTTTCTCCCGTGTGTGTTTCGGGTGTTGAGTACGCGAGAAGAATCTTTCCGGGTGTGGCATGAGACCGAGGACCCTTCCTGTCTTGTCTGTAATTCCAGCGATATTCATGATTGAGCCGTTCGGATTATGAGGATATCCTGCATCTCGTCCGTGCTCGTCTACGTATTGAAAGGCTATCAGCTCTTTTACTTTTTCGAGCACCTCATCATTCTTCACAACGAATTTGCCTTCGGCATGCGCCACGGGGAGCGTTATGAGTTCCTTCATTTCCCTGGTGAAGATGGAACGCTCGTTGTACACTTTCAGGTTTGTCCAGCGGTCTTCAAACCGCTCAGAATCATTGGCAATGACACTTACGGTTTGCTTTTCGAAGTACTCGCTGAGGGCGGGTAGTATGCCGCACTTTGTGAGAACCTGAAACCCGTTACAAATTCCCATGAGTAGATTCTCCTTTTCAAGAAATCGTAGAAACTGATCACGGAGTTTGTATTTTATTTCATTAGCAAGAATTTTCCCGGCTGCAATGTCATCACCGTAAGTAAAACCCCCTGGGAGTGCAATGATTTGGTAATCGAGGAGATTTCTTTGTTTCACTTCATCGATGTAGACCCTTTCGGCCTGTGCTCCAGCTAATTCAAATGCATACTGAGTCTCGACGTCGCAATTGGTTCCCGCGGCCCGAATTATCATGACTCTCGGTTTCATTCTTCTCTGTTGGTTCTATTGGACGACAATTTTGGGAATTGCTTAAACCCGCCGGGTCTTTCCATCAGCGGCGGCTTCAATTTTGTATTTCGGGTATTTTTTTCTGACGTCTTTGATGTTTCTGTCGATAAACTTGTCACTGCTGAAATGGTCGTGATGGGTAACCATGAGTTCCTTGACTCCGGCATCCTGAGCTAACTTGGCCACTTGATGATATGTGGAATGACCCCAGCCGATTTTTGTTTTGTATTCATCTTCAGTATACTGGGCATCATGGATCAATAGGTCCGCACCCTTGATGAAATCGGCGAATTCTTTATAAGAGGTTTTACCATTTTTGGCATGTACTTCATTATCGGTTAGAAAAACAAAACTCTTCTTGTTCTCGGTAAATTTGAACCCACGCGTGTGATTCGGGTGATTATTGACGATGGTTTCGATCTTAACGTCTCCAAGGGTAAACGTTTTTTTCATTTTGTTGAAGGTCATTTTCGCCGGAAGTGTCGAGAGGCCAGTTGGGAAATACGGCATTGTCATTTGATAGGACAATGCTTTCTCTGCCCCGACTTCATCGGCAGGACCGAAGATGCGTAAATCCGTATCTTTCATAAAGATCGGTCCAAAGAAAGGGAATCCCTGAATGTGATCCCAGTGGTAGTGGCTGAAAAGCAAGTTGATCTCGTGTTTTCCCCGTGTGATCAGGGAACGTCCTAGTACCCTTATCCCTGTCCCTGCATCGACGATTATGACGTCACCAGAAGAAGATTCAACACATATGCAGGTTGTGTTGCCACCATGCTTCTTGGTGTCCTTGTTGGATACGGGGACCGAACCCCTGGTACCGTATAGTGTCAGTAACATCTATTGCTTTTCCTTTGTTTCCTGAGACATGCGGCAGTTGCCCTCAAAGAACACACCATTATCAACGATTAGTCCTTTGCAGACCACATCACCATATATCTCTGCGCCACCCTGGAATTCAATGATTTCTTGAGCGTTTATGTTGCCTTGGACTTTGCCACCGATTATTGCGGTGCGGCAGTTAATGTTGCCTTTTATGGACGATTCCTTACCTATGAGTGCGCTTTCCTTGGTGTTTATGTTCCCGTCGACTTTGCCATCAACCTTGATCGAGCCATTGACTTTAATGTCTCCGTTTATCGTTGTGCTTTTGCCGATAACACTGTCGATTTTGTCTTCTTTGTTCATCAATCCTCCTTAAGGCCACATAAGTTGTAAAATTATTATACTTAAAAGTAGAAATATGTCAAGATTTGAATACTCGAGTCTTATAGCGCCAACGGGATTTGAACCCGTGATCTTCGCCTTGAGAGGGCGATGTCCTAGGCCGTACTAGACGATGGCGCCTTAGGCTATTATACAGACTTTGCGGAAAATGTCAATCTCTTGTGACATTATTAAGGCTGATACTGTAGTATCCAGGGATGGTAATTAGATGACGTCAGTTCCGGGCTATTACTTTACAATCACTCAAATATTGCTATAATTAGCCGGTGAAGATTTCGGTGATTATTCCGGTTTATAATGAACGAAATCACACAAGCGACGTTATTAATGCGGTTGAGGCGGTGCCCATAGACAAAGAAATCATCGTAATTGATGATTACTCAAGCGACGGAACGAGGGATATTTTGAAAAACAGACAAGGAATAGAACTGATCCTCCATAGAAAAAACATGGGGAAGGGCGCAGCGATCCGCTCTGGATTAGAATCTGTTACGGGTGATTTTGTGATCATCCAGGATGCCGATATGGAGTATTCGCCACAGGACTACATCCAGCTGCTCAAACCGGTTACCGAGGGTAAGACCAGGGTCGTCTATGGTTCACGGATGCTGGGCAAAGGTGAGTTCATGAAGGCCAGTTATTTCGCCAACCGGGTACTCACCATGTTGAAGAACCTACTCTTCCACAGCCGCCTGACCGACATGGAGACCTGTTATAAATTGCTGCGGACGAACCTGCTGCGTAGTCTCAATTTAACCTCTTCGAGATTTGAAGTCGAACCCGAGATCACCTGTAAGATATTGAAGAAGGGAGAAAGAATAGTCGAGATTCCAATAACATACAAGGCCCGTAAGAAGGGTAAGAAGATTGTCGCCAAGGATGGTGTTCAAGCGGTGTGGAGCCTGCTGAAGTGGAGGTTTGTGCGGTGAAAATGAGCCTGGTGTGATGAAAGTTCTTTTTGTAGCTACAGCATATACGCGCTTCAAGGGTGATATTATAACGCCTTGGCTCGTAGAGCTTATTACAAGATTGAAGAATGAGGGTATTGAGGTTTCGGTTTTCACCTCGTCATACAAGGGGTTGGGTAATCATGTAATTGATGGTGTCCAGGTTTATCGATTCCGTTATTGTTTTAAGAAATTCGAACGGTTGACTCATGAAGAGACTGCAGTCGATAGAATAACACGCGGCGTATTCCATATTTTTCTGTCCTTCCTCTATCTCGTATTTGGTGCCTGGTCGATGAGCCGGTTGACCAAACATGAGAAATTTGATATCGTGCACATACACTGGCCCTTTCCCCATGTCATCTTTGGTATCTTGGGTAAGAGATTCGGAGGGGCGCGTCTTTTCAATTCATTCTATGGGGTCGAGATACGGTGGCTCAAGAAGAAATTTCCGATTTTGGTCAGACCGTTTTCAGTTCTCATTAACAAATCAGATAAGGTAACTGCAATATCTACGCATACCGCAAAAGAGCTGGAGGGGGTAGTAAGAATGCCGATTGAAGTAATTCCCTTTAGCGCAGCGATGGGAGAACGACACAGTGCAGCCATTGCTAAGAAAGAGATTATTTTTGTAGGGAGACTGGTAGAAAGAAAGGGCGTGAAATATTTGGTTGAAGCATTTCAGCGAGTACACAAATCCATTCCCCATCAGCTTATCATCATAGGTGATGGTCCAGAGCGCAGCCAACTTGAGGAGATGGTGACCAGATCAGGGATCAAGGACCGCGTGAAGTTCACGGGCAAGATATCCGATGATGCCTTGACCCGTTACTACAAATCATCTAGTTTCTTTGTACTGCCAGCAGTATATGATAAGAAAGGTGATACCGAGGGGCTGGGTGTCGTGCTACTTGAGGCGATGTCGTATGCGAAACCAGTCATCGCGTCGAACGTTGGTGGGATTACCGATATCGTAGTCGACCACGAGAATGGACTTCTGGTTCCACCCGCGGACCCTGCTGCTCTTGCTCAAGCAATAGTAAAACTAGCGAGAAGTAAGCAGTTGCGAAGGACGCTTGGTGGGGAAGCAAGAAAAACAGTTGACGAGAAATTTAATTGGGATAGAATTATCAAGAAACTGATTGCATTATATCATGACAACAATGGATGAAAACATCAATATGAATGAGGACGGCTTTTTGGAGAACCGAGAGCTGAACGAGGATAGTACCAGGGCCGTGATCGAGGCATTGATGATTGCTACCACTGAACCGCTGCCCTTGAGAAGTATTGCCGAAATCGCCAGCGTTTCGGAGGATACGGTTCGTGCGTACATAGATTCGCTGAACAGGGAATATCGGGAGGCGGCGCGGGCGTTTGAGATCAAGGAGATTGCCGGCGGGTTTCAGATCTATACTTTGCCGAAATATGCAGAGTGGGTCGGCGCGCTGCATAAGAGAAAAGAGCGCTTGTCCAAAGCAGCACTGGAGACGCTGGCGATAATTGCTTATCATCAGCCGGTCATCCGGGCCGACATGGAAAGAATAAGAGGGGTAGACTGTACTTCTGTTTTGGATACGTTACTGCAGCGGAATTTGATAAGAACCTGTGGTCGGTTGCAATCACCTGGTAGGCCCATAAAATATGGTACGACCCGGGAATTCTTGAGATACTTTGGTATAAAGGACATAAGCGAATTACCAAAGGAGGAGGATTTCGGCGAGACCGTGATGAGTGGTTATCCAGAGGTTCCAATGGTAAAGACCGAAGAGATTGCAAAAGAAGACGAACCCCCGCAAGGTGAAACCTCAGAGTTTAGCGAAGAAGCCGAACAGCCTGATTCTTAGCATATAGGGTTTGTTCGTTGGTAAATAATGCCCGAGATTAAAGATCACATTACTGGGTTTCTAGCACGTTCCGGCACAAAGCTCGTGGGTTTTTGTGATGTGCCCAAAGACTTGAGAATACTCGAAATTGAAGAGTCATTTCCCAGGGTGATTGTCTTCGGGTTTTCTCTTTCTAAGAGTGTATTAGAGACAATAAAGGACCGACCGACCTTAATATACAAACACCATTACAAAACCGTGAACTGGCTATTAGATCAGACGGCGTGTCATTTAGTCCGGTTCATTGAGGAGCAAGGTAAAAGGGCGATTGCGATACCGGCATCTCAACTCGTCGACCGGGAACATCATGAGGGTCACGCGTCTCACAGGCACCTGGCGCAGGAGGCCGGGCTTGGGCACATAGGGAGGCATGGGTTGCTCGTTCATCCGGAATATGGTGCGCAGGTGCGCTACTGCTCCATATTGACCGACCTGGAATTTGCCCCCGATGAAAAGGTTGAAGCTGACTGTGGCACATGCCGTAATTGTATTGAAGCGTGTCCTGCTCGAGCAATCACCGAAGATGGCGTGGATATATTCCGCTGTTATGAAAAACTCGAAGAATTTTCTCGCGTCAGAGGCATTGGTCAACATATCTGCGGTGTTTGTGTAAAGGCGTGCGATGGGCGACATTAGAGAGCCGCAGCGAGTGTTATTGGTCGCTGGGTTCATATTTGCGCCTGACTTCGTGGCGGATATCTTCAAAGAACTAACAAGTGAAATCGGGGGTGTCATCATGAAATCAGACCGTATTCCCTTCACCCATACTACATACTACAATCAAGAGATGGGCACTGGTTTGACAAGACAGTGGTGCGCATTTGCTAAGTTAGTTGTGCCGGATGTACTGGTTATGTTGAAGAACAAGACGAACGAAATTGAGAAGCAATACCTTAATGAGAAAGGCGGAAGAAAGGTGAATATCGACCCAGGATTACTTTCCTTGAGCAATCTGATACTCGCCTCGACAAAGAATTATTCACACCGGGTTTATCTTAGTGGAGGCATCTACGCCGAGGTTACATTGATATTCAAGGGTCACCGTTTCAATCCGTTAGAATGGACCTACCCGGATTATCGGGAGAAGGCGGCGCTCGATTTTTTCACCGGGGCGCGCGATGTTTTGAGGGAAAAGTTAGTTGGACGTGAGAGTAGTGTGTCAAAGGAGTGAGGATGTTTGAATTGACGGTCGAGGGAAGTTTTTCGGCGGCCCATCAGGTGAAAGGGTATCCTGGTGATTGTGCGGGTTTACATGGACATACATACAAAATACAGGTTAAGGTTAGGGTTGGGAGGCTGGACAAACTTGGTATGGGGATTGATTTTCGGAAACTGAGAAACGAACTTGAGAAAATCCTAGCAGGCTTAGACCACAAGAACCTCAATAGAATAGCTTTCTTCAAGAAACATAATGCGACTGCTGAGTATGTTGCCAAATACATCTTTGATCAAATGAAAAAGAAAATAGGAAGTATTTCAGCAGTCACCGTATGGGAAGGACCCAACTACTCGGTAACCTATTGTCCGGATGAAGCCTAAGAGTGTCATTTTACTTTCCGGTGGCTTGGATTCCACGGTCTGTGCGGCCGTTGCTGGGCGGCGCACCCAACCGCTTTTTGCCCTGACCTTTGATTATAGGCAGCGCGCGGCAAAGATGGAGATTGCTGCGTCAAGAAAGATATGCCGGGTGCTAAGAATAAAACATAGGGTCGTACAGCTTCCCTTTTTTAGGGAATACAAGAAACTCGCCATGTTAGACCACGAGAAAAGTGTATCGATAAAGCGATTCAGCAAATTAGAAGATGTTTGGATTCCGAACCGTAACGGGTTGTTCATTAATGTCGCCGCCTGCTATGCTGAATACTATGGCGCAAGATCCATCATAACCGGGTTTAATCGTGAGGAGGCGCAGGAGTTCCCTGATAATTCAGCACGCTTTCTTCAAGCGATTAATCGGTCATTGAGCTACAGCACACTCAGTAAGATAAAAGTGAAAAGCTATGTAGTAGATTTGTCGAAAAAAGAGATATATTCCCTTGGGTTGAAGTACAAAGCGCCTCTGGAATATGTCTATTCATGTTATCTGGGGGGTGAGGAGATGTGTGGTAGATGTGCTTCGTGCAAACGGCTTATCGAAGCTAGCAAATGATGATGGGAATAACCAAGCTACAGTCGTCATTGCGCGTGTCCGCCTCAGGAGGAGGAGAGGACAGAGGTGAGCTCAGTCGAACGACAGAGGTGAGGGTGTAACAAATGAAAACCAGTCTCACCGCCCTTGACCTCATCCGCAAAAAGCGCGATGGCAACAAATTGAGCAAGACAGAAATCGAATACTTGATTTCTGAATACACAAAAGGTGACATTCCCGATTACCAGCTCTCTGCGTTCTTGATGGCTGTCTTTTTCCAGGGAATGGATTTTGAAGAGACAACATACTTGATGCAGGCAATGAAGCGCTCGGGCCAGGATCTTGACTTGTCCGACATCAGAGATCCGGTGCTCGACAAACACTCAACCGGGGGTGTGGGTGACAAAGTATCTCTGGTGCTGGGTCCGCTTGCTGCCTCATGCGGCATATGTGTACCGATGATTTCAGGCCGCGGTCTAGGCCACACCGGAGGCACCCTAGATAAATTGGAGTCAATCCCTGGATTTAGAACCGACCTCAGTATAAAGGAATTCAAGCGACAACTGGAGAAAATCGGCATTGTTATGATTGGGCAGACAGGCCAAATCGCACCTGCTGATAAGAAGATGTATGCCTTACGAGATGTCACGGCAACGGTCGATTCGATCCCCTTGATTGCCGCGAGTATCATGTCTAAGAAACTTGCTGAAGACCTGGATGGTTTAGTCCTCGATGTGAAATTCGGCAAAGGTGCGTTTATGAGAGAGTACAAAAAGGCGAAACTGCTCGCTCAGACAATGGTCCAGATTGGCAAACGGTCGAAAGTGAAGACCATTGCCGTCTTGACCGATATGGATAATCCTTTGGGCGTCAATATTGGTAACTCCCTGGAAGTAATTGAGGCAATCGAAGCATTGAAGGGGAAAGGTCCAGAAGATCTAATGGAAGTCACATTTGCCCTGGGCGCACAGATGCTCAGGATGGCAAAAATCCGTGGCGGCATCAAAATGCTCGAGCAAAAGATAACGAGTGGACAAGCTCTTGATAAATTCAGGCAGATCATAGAAAGCCAGGGTGGTGATCCACGAGTTATTGAAGACTATACACGTCTGCCCGTAGCAAAGAAATCCGTGAAAGTGATTGCCAGAAAGAACGGCTACATTCACGATATTGATACCTACGCCATCGGTATGTCTCTGGTAACGATTGGAGGGGGAAGACTAAAAAAAGAAGACAATATCGACCCGAGCTGTGGTTTCAAAATATACAAGAAAATCGGCGATCATGTGAGTAAGGGAGAACCTTTGGCTGAAGTGTTCAGCAGCCATGTGCGCCGTTTGCATACCGCGGGCACAGACATACAAAATATGTACACTATTAAGCGCGGTAGGGCCAGATGCAGAACGCTGATTCGTGAGATAATAAGCTAATCCCAAAGCAGTGCACAAATAGCCGATTTTCTCCGGTCAGAAAAAACTCTTACATACGCAAGGATTAACTGCTTACAGGCGAATTATTCTAATCCCAGCGGGCAATACCCAATATTGTAGACGGGCCGTATTTCACGAGCAGGGCCTCTGAGCTTCCATCTTTAATACATTCCAGAGCCATATAGGTTTGCGATAAAGCTGTAGGTCTGGTGACTTTGTTTTGTGTGGCGTGCCGGCTAGACCAGGAACAATGGCCGTGGGTGTTGCACCGGGCAATTAAGCCATCATCTGCGACGTGCCCGGCAATGAACAGGTGTTTTGTTTCTGGTTTCCTGGTGAAATGTACGTACCTGGGCTGCATGATGAAGGGCTCGGCTGCCCCTTTTTGCTTCAAATTTTGAGTCCAGATGAGATTGCCTGCACTGTCATACTTGACCGTCACGATTGCCGAGACACCTTCAGCGTCTTCACTACTGCCCGTCACGTAAACATTAGATGAATCATCGACCGAGATTGCCCTGCATCTATCATCCCCATGCGCTTCTCCGTCATACTGCGCAGACCAGAGCAAATTGTCGTCTTTGTCATAAGTGATGGTCAGGAAATCGTCTCCCGTCTCTGGGTTTGAGATAGAACCGATAATATACACGTTGCCCTGGAGATCGACTTTGACGTCAGAGATAGTCTTAGCCGCTGGATCATATTTTGTTAACCCTCCTACCTGTCCGGAACTATTATATTTCATATAGAAGAGCTGATTAGTTTTCTCTAATATGCCCGCGACCACGAAATACTCAGGCTGTACGACGTCGAATTTCAGATTTCGAAAA
>DAOVAN010000187.1 GCA_030671005.1 Caldifarciminota bacterium | reverse complement strand
AATAGCGTTTATCCATCTAGTTGCCTGAGCTTGAAAGGCACCTTCAACACCCTACTGCCTGTTTGTTGTCTATAACATCCTTATGAGCGGGCCACCCGGTACGGGTCAGACCATGCTGGCACGTCGCATGGTGACGATACTGCCGAGGATGACACTCGAAGAAGCCCTGGAAACAACCAAGATTCATTCGGTAGCCGGTATTTTATCAACCGGCGATTCCCTCCTTGGTACCCGGCCCTTCCGCTCGCCCCATCATACGATTTCTGATGCCGGGATCATCGGTGGCGGACATGTGCCCAGACCCGGCGAGGTGTCCTTGGCCCACAACGGTGTTTTATTCCTGGATGAGTTACCCGAGTTTCACAAGAATGTCCTGGAGGTTTTACGCCAGCCGATTGAAGATGGGCAGGTGACGATTGGGCGTGCAAAAATAACCCTGACCTATCCGGCACGTTTCATGCTTGCCGCGGCTATGAACCCATGTCCGTGTGGTTATTTCACTGACCCACACCATGAATGCCGGTGTACGCCAACCGTGATTCAGAGGTATCACTCAAAGATTTCCGGTCCATTGCTCGATAGAATCGACATTCATATCGAAGTTCCAGCCCTAAAGTATGATGAACTGAAATCGACCGCACCCGGTGAATCATCCTTAGATATTCGCTTACGCGTGAATGAGGCACGCGAGAGACAGCTCCAGCGTTACGAGGAAAAGAAACAGGTCTATTGTAATGCCCATTTAGGCTCCAAAGATATCAGGAAATGTTGTGCGATCGACGATGAATCGCAGTCCTTGCTCAAGACCGCAATCGAGCGTTTTGGTCTTTCGGCGCGTGCTTATGATAAGGTATTGAAAGTGGCGCGTACCATTGCTGACCTCGCGGGTGTCGAGAATATTAAAATCGAGCACGTTGCTGAGGCGATACAGTACAGGAGTTTGGATAAGAACATCTGGCAGCGATTGTGAAGTTCCTTCACAACCGCTTTGATTACAGTGATATAACATCTTTCATGTCATTGCGAGGTCGCTGTAGGCGGACGAAGCAATCTCAGATATAGGAAAATTCGGCAACAGCGATATAACAGTCAGCTGTCATTGCTCGGAGTCCAGCATCCTCACAGTGTTTATGATATGATGCAAGCGACGCCTGCCCCGTAGAATCGTAGATTGTATGGGGCGGCAATCTCAAGACGGTTAGAGTATCATGTAGAATGTAGAGATTTGACCCCACTTCTCCCTAAAAGATGTGAAAACTTTTCTCTGTTCTTTATTCAATAACCAGGTTGGTCTTGAGAGGAATTGGCTTAGTGAGGCAATAAATACCTGGACATCGTTTCGTAGCAAGGTCTAACAGCTCTGCAATCTTCTCCTTAGGCGCATCACTTGCAATTACTGATGTTATGGTCACCTCTTCAACAATCGGATTTTCCGATAGTCCTAAGGTTTGACTCAAATCAATTTTATTCTCTACTGAAATCTTAAATTTCTTTAACGTAATCCCTTCCTGAGAAACAATAGCAACAAATGTTCCAGCGAAACAAGCAGCGAGACCATAAAGACAGTATTGAATAGGATCTGGCTTACTGCCCCAACCGCCCATAAAAGGGGCAAAGTCGCTTTGGATTGACTCAGATCCTTGTTCGAAGTTAACTTCTGCCCTAAACTGTGGCTTGCCCTGTTCCAGAACCCATTCACAATCTACCAGTTTGGTCTTTTTTGCTTGTGAAGGATCTTTTTTCACCTCTTCAAAGTATTTTCCTAAAGCCTCAAGATTGATGTTATTTGCAACCATTTTTTCCTCCTTTACATATACAGACGGATGAAAATTTGGGAAAGTTACGAACTATGTAGCAGTGGATGCTTAAATCAGTAGTGGTCGAACATTGGGGTCGAATCTAAACACATGTTCTGAGCGGTGCTATGTTCAAAGTAGAGACCTGACCCCATGTGCGGTTGACTTTTGCCGCATCTTGTGTATAATATGACAGTGTTTTGCATCCCCCGCAATCTAATACTCCATATTTCGGGACATATTGCTGTCATGGTGCCGTTGACAGCCAATCAATGCCAATACGTGGACGCGATGCATTATGAGTAAAGACAAATATAGGGATTTTGCCGAGCGCTATGACTTGTTCTTTGAGAAATTCGACGATCATGAACTGGACTACCGTACCTTCTTTCAGAAACTGTTTGTTGAGAACAAAATCCATTCGGTTCTTGACTGTGCGTGCGGCACGGGGCATGATCTTCATCTTTTTCACTCTTTAGGATGTGAGGTAGTGGGCTCGGATCTTTCCGAGGCTATGCTCGCCAGGGCAAAGTTGAATCTGAAGGATCTTAGTATGAAAATACCCTTACACAAATTTGACTACCGTGCATTGCATAAGCAATTTAAATGCAAATTCGATGCCGTCGCCTGCCTTTCGAGTTCGGTATTACACATGCCCAATAAGAAAGAAGTCATACGGGCCTTCTTGAGTATGCATAGGGTTCTGCGTAAGAATGGAATGCTGGTATTGACCCAGGGGACAACTGACAAACAGTGGAAGTTGAAGCCGAGGTTTATTCTGTCCTCGAGCAACAAAGACGTTTCCAGGCTTTTTGTTGTTGACTATACGGAGACGGGAGCACGGTACCATGTAGTGGACATCTGGCACGGCAAGTCGAACCCGGATCTTGAAGTA